>DATBWJ010000342.1:0-2401 GCA_036514935.1 Xanthobacteraceae bacterium | reverse complement strand
CCCTCGCAATGACCGCGAACGACGCGACTCGAATTCATCCCGCTCTAGCCCGTGCTCGCCCGCCGGAGGACCAGGTCTGCCAGACTTTCGGCGGCTGCGGGCGCGCCACACCGGCGTGCCGCCTGCGCCATCGCCACCAGGCGCGCCGGCTCGGCCGCAAACGCCGCGATCTCGGCTGCCAGCCGCTTGGGCGTGAACCGGTCCTGCTCCAGGCAGATCGCCCCGCCCGCGCGCTCCAGCACGGCGGCGTTGGCGCGCTGGTCCTGATCGAGCGCGTGCGGCAACGGCACCAGGATGGCCGGCCGGCCGATCGCCGCCAGTTCCGCCACCGTCGAGGCCCCCGAACGCGAGACCACCAGATGGCTCGCCGCCAGGCGCGCCGGCAGGTCGCGAAAGAATGGCGCAACCTCTGCCGACACGCCGAGCCGGCGGTAAATCTCGGCAACCCGCGCCACGTCCTCCTCGCGCGCCTGCTGGACGATCGCCAGCCGTGCGCGCACGGCCACCGCCACCAGCTCGACCGCGCGCGGCACGACGTCGGCCAAGATGCGTGCGCCCTGGCTGCCGCCGAACACCACGATGCGGAAAACTTCCCCGTGCGGCGCGTAGGCCACCTCGGCGGCCTCGATGACCGCCGGGCGCACGGGATTGCCGGTGTGCGTCGCCTTGGCGGCCAGGCGCGGATAATGGTCGAGCACGTGAGGAAAGCTCGTCGCGATGGCATCCGCGAACGGCGCCAGCACGCGGTTGGCGCGGCCCATGACGCCGTTCTGCTCGTGGATGAGCGTGGGAATGCCGCGCAGACGGGCGGCGATCACCGGCGGAACGGTCGGATAGCCGCCGAACCCGACAACGGCGGCGGGCCGCAGCCGCCCGAACAGCGCGAAGGCGCGCGCGATACCGCGGCCAAGCGTCCAGGCGGTACGGGCGAGCGCAAGCGGGCTGCCGCCGCGCAGCGTCGCGCTCGGGATGAGGTGGACCGTGCGCGCGGGGAATTCCGCACTGTAGCGCGCCGCCCGCTCGTCGGTGGCGAGATCGACGGTCGCGCCGCGGCGCGCCAGCGCGAGGCTCAATGCCTCGGCCGGGAACAAATGTCCGCCGGTGCCTCCGGCCGCCACGACCACCAGCGGTCCGCCCGCCATCAGGCCCGGCTCCCGGCGAGCGCGAGGTCCTCGCTCGAGCGCAACGGCTCGGCGTTCGGGCGATCGCGCGTGAGCGCCAGCAGCATGCCCGCGCCGTAGGCGAGCGAGATCATCGAGGAGCCGCCATAGGAAATGAAGGGAAGCGTCATGCCCTTGGCCGGCACGAGCGCGAGGTTGACCGCCATGTTGATCGCCGACTGGGCGCCGAACAGGATCGCGAGACCCGCTGCCGCGAACCGCGCGAACGGATCGCTGGTGCGCATCGCGCGCGTGAGCCCGCGCAGCACGATGAAGGCGAACAGCGCCACCAGGACGAGGCAAAGCGCGATGCCGAACTCCTCGGCCGCCACCGCAAACACGAAGTCGGCGTGGCTGTCGGGCAGAATGCGCTTCACCGTGCCCTCGCCCGGCCCGCGCCCGAACCACCCCCCGCGCAGGAACGATTCCGCGGCGGCGTCGATCTGGAACGTGTCGCCCGAGGCCGGATCGAGGAAGCGCTTGATGCGGCGCGCCACGTGCGGGACGGTATGGTAGGCGCCGGCAAGCCCGATCGCGGCCGCGCCGGACAGCCCGATCACCCACACCATCCGCATTCCCGCCATGAAGAACAGCGCGCCCCACACCAGCGCGACCAGCATGCTCTGCCCAAAATCGGGCTGCAGCACTAGAACCACGATTGTGGCGATCACGAGCGCGAGCGCAAGCGAGTTTGCGGGCACGTCGGGCCTGCGCGAGGACTCGGCAAAGAGCCAGGCGATCAGGATGACCAGCGCGGGCTTGAGGAATTCGGAGGGCTGGGTGTTGATGCCGAAAAGGATGATCCAGCGCCGCGCGCCCTTGACCTCCGCGCCGAAGACGAGCGCCGCCACGCTCAGCGCGAAGCTGACGACGAAGACCACAAGCGCAATCCGCCGAACCTGGCGCAGCGACAGGGCCGACGTTGCCACCATCACGGCGAGCGCCGGCAGCAGGTAAAGGACGTGACGGTTAACGAAAAAGAACGGATCGAGCCCGAGG
Source organism: Xanthobacteraceae bacterium (assembly GCA_036514935.1). Lineage (GTDB taxonomy): Bacteria > Pseudomonadota > Alphaproteobacteria > Rhizobiales > Xanthobacteraceae > DATBWJ01. Next base: position 242 of record DATBWJ010000342.1, on the reverse strand, counting down.
CGGGCTGCGACCGGCGGGCTCGCTGCCAGCGATAGGACGAGGCCGCCCAGCATGACGGCGCCGAAAGCGGCAAGCGTGAGGCGATCGACCGTCCACCACCAGGCGGCAAAGGGCGTGCGGTGGGCGCGCGAAACCATGCGGGGCTCCTGGCAGCGGGGAGAGGCGTCCTGCGCCATTATGGTTGTTGGGAAATTAAGAAAAAATTTCAAATCCCGGTCATGTCCGCTCCCGCGGCGAGATAC
>DATBWJ010000341.1:0-4306 GCA_036514935.1 Xanthobacteraceae bacterium | reverse complement strand
CCGGCGGCGGCTCGACGGCGGCGCCGTAGGACAGCGTCGACTGGCAGAAGGCGATGGCGCGTTCGAGCGCGCGCACGAGCTTGGGCGCGAACTGCTGCACCCGCGGGTCGGGCAGGCCGGCCAGGCGGTCGGAGAAGAGCTGAGCGGACGCCAACAGGTTGCGCAAGTCGTGGTTGATCTTGGAGACCGCAAGCCCGAGCGCGGCCAGCCGGCTCTTCTGCTGCAGCATGGAGGCGAGGTCGTGCTGCATCGCGGCGAGCTCGCGCTGAGCGATGCCGATCTCGTCGCGGCGGCGCGAGGGCGCGATCCGGCGGGCCGGGTTCTCGGGATCGCGCCGGAACGCCGTCATGTTGGCGGTCAGGCGGTACATCGGCCGCACCAGCAGATAGTGAAGCGCGAAATAGACGAGCGCGGCGGTGAACGCGGAGATCACCAGCGACAGCACCAGGATGTTGCGCGAGTAGACCCACATCGCCCGCCGCAGCGGCCCCGCCTCGATCACGATCTCGACGAACTCGCCGCCGTGCGGCGCCGGTCCGATGGCGCGGATGACGTCGGAGTTGCGGCTCACCATGAGCGTCTTGAACGCGTCCACGATCGCCTGGAAGGCGGAGACGCTGCGCACATCGATGTCCTGGTCGATCTCGGCCGCGAACGTGCTGGTGACGAGCAGCCGGCGCTGCTGGCCCATCTTGAGGGCGACCGCCTTGGCCCCGATGCTGTCGAGCACCTGCTGGGCGAGGCTCTCCGGCACCATGCCGCTCGGCGCCGCGTCGAGCACCAGCGCGGCGGTATGGGCGGCGGCGAGGCGATCGTTGAGCCACACGATGCGGAAATTAGCGATCGAAGGCACGTAGATCAGGACTTCCGCGATCATCACGAACAACGTCGTCAGCAACAGGAGCTTGCCGGACAGGCCGAAGCGCGGCGGGCGCTCGACGCCCGGCCCAGCCGTCTCGTCCCTCGCCGTGCTCTCGCGCGATTCCACGTCGAATCCTCATCCCAAGCGGCGCAGCCAGGCGATGATGCGCCGCACCATCGGCCCCGTCAAACGCGGCGCGAAGTGGTCGATGGCGGCGCGCTTGCCGATCTCGGCCCGCGTCGGATAGGGCACGACCAGGCGGGCGAGCGCACGCAAGCCGAGTCCCTCCTGAAGAGCGAGCGCCCAGGTCGCGATCAGCTCGCCCGCCTCGGCCCCCACGATGGTGGCGCCCAGGATGCGCCCGCGCCTGCTGGTCACCACCTTGATGTGGCCGAGCGTTTGCCGCTCGGTGTGGGCGCGGTCGTTATCATGATAGGGCCAGCGCAGGATGGCCACGGCGTAACCGCGCCGCCTCGCCTCGGCTTCGGTGAGCCCGACATGGGCGAGCTCGGGGTCGGTGTAGGTGACCCACGGAATGGTGTCGTGATTGAGGCGTGTCGGCAGGCGGAACAGGATGTTCCTGACCACGAGCGAGGCGTGGTAGCTCGCGGCATGGGTGAACTGCGGGCCGCCGGTGACATCGCCGACGGCGTAGACCTTGCGGTTGGAGGTGCGCAGCCGGCGGTCGACGATGATCCCGCGCGCGGTGTGCTTGATGCTCGCGGCCGAAAGATCAAGCCCCGCCAAATTGGGCGTGCGCCCGGCCGCGACCAGCACGTGAGTCCCCTCGATCGCCTCCTCGCCCTGCGGCGTGGCGAGGACGAGCCGGACCTTGCCCGCCTCGCCTAAAACCCGCGCGATGGTGGCGCCGGCGCGGATGTCGACGCCCTCGCGCGCGAGCTGATCGAGCACGACGGCGGCGCATTCCGGGTCGTCCTTGGCGAGCGGGGTGGCGGCTTCGATCACGCTCACCGCCGAGCCGAGGCGGCGGAAGGCCTGCGCCATTTCGAGGCCGACCGGCCCCGCCCCGATGATCAGGAGGTGGTCGGGAAGGGCGGCGAGATCGAAGATGGTCTCGTTGGTGAGGAACGGCGTCTCGGCGAGCCCGGGAATCGGCGGGATGGCGGGCGAGGAGCCGCTGGCGATGACGAACCGCCGCGCCTCGATGGCAAGATCGTCGCCGACGGCCACGCGCGCGCGGTCGATGAAGCGGGCGCGCCCGGCGATGACCGTGACCCCGAGGCCGGTGAAGCGCTCGGCGGAATCGTTGGGCGCGATCGCCGCGATCGCCCGGCGCACGTGCGCGCGCACCTCATCGAAATCGACCGCCACGCCCTCGACGCGCACGCCGAACTCCCGCGCGCGCCGCGCCTGGGCGGCCTGTCGCGCCGCCGCCAGCAGCGCCTTTGATGGCACGCAGCCGGTGTTGAGGCAGTCGCCGCCCATCTTGCCCTGTTCGATGAGGACGACCGGCACGCCGAAGGCGGCCGCCGCGGCCGCCACCGACAGGCCGCCGGCGCCGGCGCCGATCACGCAGATGTCGGGCTCAAGGACGTCCATGCCCTTCTCTGCGGCGCGCGGGTCTACTCCGCAAGAGGGTGGCGCGCCCGCCAGCGTCTCACTGCCACCGGAATGAGCGCGATGGTGCCGAGCGCGGCGAGCGCGGCGATCAGGCGCGGCGTTGCCGCCGCGGCGGGATCGAAGTCGAGCCGGCAGCCGCTGCGGCCGGCAGCGAGGCAGTCCTCGAAAGCCGCCGCCTGCGCCGCGATCACGCTGTCGAGGCCTTCGCCGAACAGAGCGAAGGCGAAGGTCGCGGGCACGATGCCAAGCGCGGTGGCGGCCACGAACGGCGCGAGCCTGACGCCGGCCACCGCCGGCACCAGGTTGACCAGCCAGAACGGGAACAGCGGCACCAGCCGCAGGCACAGCAGATAGCAGAACGCGTCCTTGCGAAATCCGGCGGCGAGTTTTTCGGCGCGCGGCCCCGCCCGGCGCAGCAGCCATTCCCCGGCCGCGCTGCGCGCCACCACGAAGATGATGGTGGCGCCAACCGTGGCGCCGACGAGCGCTGCGATGCCGCCGGTCCACGTCCCGAAGACGAATCCGCCCGCGATTGTCAACGTCGCCGCGCCCGGAATCGACAGCGCCACCACCACGACGTAGAGCGTCACGAAGGCGGCGACAGCGGCGACGCGATGCTCGGCCATCAGCGCCGCGATGGCGCCGCGATGGCGCACCAGAGCTTCGAGCGAGAGTTCGCGATGCAGGCCGGTGGCAAATACCGCGGCGCCGGCGAGGAGGAGGACGACGAGCGGCAGCAGCCGCCAAAGTCGCGATGGGCGGGCGAGCCGCTCGCTGTCGACCGGCAAGGACATGCGGCCATCCGACAATGAATGCGGCCATTAATACAGGAGCAATCATCGCGCCGGCATGATTTCACCATGAATTGAGCCGATCGGACGGGGTTCTCTCCGCTCCGTGATCGCGCCCGGCGACGCCGCAAGCCCGCGCGGGCGGTCGCATTGACGCCGCCAGGACCCTCCCGTATAAGCCCGGGGCCTTTTACCGGCGGGTGCAAGTTGTGCGGCTTGCGCAAAACCCGTGCCGGGCTTGGCCATACGCCGTCGGGGCCGGAGAACAATCTGTGAAGCGCACCTTTCAGCCCAGCAATCTGGTGCGCAAGCGACGCCACGGTTTTCGCGCCCGCATGGCGAGCAAGGGCGGCCGCAGGGTGGTCAACGCCCGCCGCGCGCGCGGCCGCAAGCGGCTGAGCGCCTGACCCGGCGTCATGGCGCCGCGCTGGGAGCGGTTGAGGCGTCGGGCGGATTTCCTCGCCATCGCGGCCGGCGCCAAGGTCCACGTTGCGGGGTTCGTGCTGCAAACGCGCGATCGCGGTGACCGGGCTCCGCCGCGCCTCGGCTACACCGTCTCGAAGAAGGTCGGCAGCGCGGTCGAGCGCAACCGGGTCCGGCGCCGCCTGCGGGAGGTCGTGAAAGTGTCGGCGGCGCGCCTGCGGGAGGGGCACGATTATGTCCTCGTCGGCCGGCGGGCCGCGCTCGATCTGCCGTTCGAGCGGCTGGCGCAGGATTTGACCGGCGCGCTCGGCCGTCTGCAACGACCGGCGCACGAGCGCGCGGAGACGCCAGGCGCCGGATCGCGGTAAACCCCAAAAACCCTCTTAGACGTCGCCATGACCGATCACAAAAACACCATCCTTGCCATCGTCCTGTCGGCGCTGGTGCTGATCGCATGGCAGTATTTCATCGGCCTGCCGCAAGTCGAAAAGCAGCGCCAGGAGGGCCAGCTCCGCCAGCAGCAACAGCAGGCCGGCGCGCCGGTGCAGCAGCCCGGTCAGGCCGCGCCCGTCCAGCAGCCCGGCCAGGCCGCGCCGGCGACACCGCCGGGCGCGCCGCCGGCGCCCGGCCAGGTCGCCGTGCCCGGCAC
>DATBWJ010000340.1:0-3313 GCA_036514935.1 Xanthobacteraceae bacterium | reverse complement strand
CGCAAGCGAAGGTGCAGCCGAGGCTGGCTCCTCCGCCGTAACAGCGAAGGCGCCGGCCTTGGCGCGGCGGGCGGCCGGCGCGGCAGCGGCAACGCCGGAGCGATGGGGGCCGGAAATGCGCATGGTGTCCTCGCAACCAGGGCGGACGTTCGCCAAACATGGTTAACGGGCGGTAAACGCCCGGCAGATTTTGCCGCCGCGGGCAACCCGTGCCGTCCGGCAAGCGCCGTTCCAAATCGTTATCGTGGCAAATACTTACGTGAATTCACGGAGTTAGCCCGTCCGGGCGCCGTGGCACGCAACTCGCTTGAACCTCCTCGTCCGACCTCGTTCGGGGAGCACGCAATGAGCAGGACGATGCGACTGGCGCTCGCGCTGGTCACGATGGGCTTGATCGGCGCCGGGCCGGCGTGGAGCGCCTCGCGCATCAAGGACCTCACCAGCGTCGAGGGCGTGCGGCAGAACCAGCTCATCGGCTACGGCCTGGTGGTCGGCCTCAATGGCACCGGCGACACCATCAACAATTCGCCGTTCACGCGCCAGTCGCTGCAAGCCATGCTGGAGCGGCTGGGGGTCAACATCCGCGGTCAGACCCTGCGCACCGGCAACGTCGCCGCCGTCATGGTGACCGCCAACCTGCCGGCCTTCTCCACCCAGGGCACGCGCATCGACGTGACGGTGTCCGCGCTCGGCGACGCCAAGAACCTGCAGGGCGGCACCTTGCTCGTCACCCCGCTGCTCGGCGCCGACGGCAACGTCTATGCGGTGGCGCAGGGCTCGCTCGCCATCGGCGGCTTCCAGGCCGAAGGCGAGGCGGCCAAAATCGTGCGCGGCGTGCCGACCGTCGGGCGCATCGCCAACGGCGCCGTCATCGAGCGCGAGATCGATTTCGCGCTCAACCGGCTCAACCAGGTGCGGCTCGCGCTGCGCAACGCCGACTTCACGACCGCCAAGCGGGTGGCGGCCGCCATCAACGATTTTCTCGGAATGCCGGTGGCCGAGTCGCTCGACTCCGCCACCGTGCAGATCGCGATGCCAAAGGAGTACACCGGCAATGTGGTCGCGCTGCTCACCGAGATCGAGCAGTTGCAGATCGAGCCCGACATGCCCGCCAAGATCATCATCGACGAGCGCTCCGGCATCATCGTCATGGGACGCGACGTGCGCGTGTCCATGGTTGCGGTGGCGCAGGGCAACCTCACCGTCACCATCTCGGAATCCCCGCAGGTCAGCCAGCCCGCCCCGCTGTCGCGCGGCAGCACCGTCGTCGTCCCCCGCACCCGCGTGGGCGTGCAGGAGGAGGGCAAGAAGCTCGCGGTGGTGCGCGAAGGCGTGTCGCTGCAGCAGCTCGTCGACGGCCTCAACGCGCTCGGCATCGGCCCGCGCGACCTGATCTCGATCCTGCAGGCGATCAAGGCCTCCGGCGCCATCCAGGCCGACATCGAGGTGATGTGATGGCCGCCTCCGCTCTCGACGGCCAGCGTGGCCTTGCGCTCGACGCTCTCGCGCAACGCCCGCGCTCCCCGCTCGCCGCCGGCGCTGCCAAGGCGCGCGCCGCCGCCCAGGATTTCGAGGCTGTCTTTCTCAACTCGATGTTCCAGAACATGTTCACCGGCATCGCCGGCGACGGCCCGCTGGGGACGGGCACGAGCCTGTGGCGCTCGTTCCTGACCGACGAATACGCCAAGGTTTTCGCCCGCGCCGGCGGGATCGGGCTCGCCGATGACGTCTATCGCTCGCTGCTTGCCCAGCAGGAGGCGCGCGCGGCGACGATGCGAGGATCGCCATGACCCGCGGTCATACTGAGACGCTGCGTCCGGTCGAAACGAAGGAGGAGGCGCAGCGGCTGCTTGCGCATCTGAGCGACGTGATGGATGCGCTGCTTGGCATCGTCGAGCAGGAGACCGCGCTCGTGCGCGCCGGGCGCCTCAACGCGGTTTTCCCGCTCGAACCGGCCAAGGCCGACCTTGCCCAGCTCTACGTCGCCGACCTCGCGCGCGTGAAGGCGAGCCGGCCCTATCTTTCGCAGCACCAGCCCGAGGTCTTGGCGGCGCTGCGCCAGCGTCACGAGAGCTTCCGCGCCCTCTTGCAGATCAACTTGACAGTGCTCGCCACCGCCCACGCCGTTGCCGAGGGCATCGTGCGCGGCGTGGCCGAGGAGGTGAGCCGTCAGGCGGCCCCGCAGGTCTACGGTGCCTCGGGCCGCCGGACCGCGCCCGCAGCCGCGCCGGCGCTGCCGCTCAGCGTGAGCCGACTGCTCTGACCACGCGGCGCGCGGGCATGGTCCGCGCTTGCCGCAAGGCGGCATGGCCGGCCGAAACCCTGCGGGCCGGGGCGGCGTCGGGAAATTCCTGACAGAACCTCCACCTGCCATCGCAGCGGCCCGCGCGGGCGGCCGAGGCGGCGCAGCCGCATGTTGGGCGGACCGCGCGGTCACGACCGCGCAAGCGCCCGCCGGTGCGCAAATTGCGGCCGAAGCACGCCTTGTTGCGGCACGTGCGGCGGCGCGCGGCCAGCCGCCGCAGGCGCGTTTACTTCAAGGTTAAACTTCATGGTTACTGAAGCGTGAAGCGCACGTTGCCTGTACTTGCTCAAGAATTATTTGAATCATCACGAATTAACCACGTTCTTTTACGCAGAATTTCAGCGGGACGTGCGATCTGGTCCGCTCGATCCTGGGGATCGCAGCGTGCAACCGCCCGTACGGCGCAGGCCGACGGCCAAAGACCAGAAAGGTTCAAAAGGATGGCTACCATCACCCTGTCGGCCGGCGTTCGGCAGAACCTGCTTGCCCTGCAGGACACGGCCGCTCTGATGTCGACGACGCAGACCCGCCTTGCCACCGGCAAGAAGGTCAGCTCCGCGCTCGACAATCCGATCAACTTCTTCACCTCGCAATCGCTGAACTCGCGCGCGAGCGACCTCAACTCCCTGCTCGACTCGATCGGCCAGGCGCAGAAGACGCTCGACGCCGCCGACCAGGGCATCTCCTCGATCACCAAGCTGGTCGAATCGGCGAAGTCGGTCGCCAAGCAGGCGCGCCAGGCACCCGGTCCCTCCGCCATCACCTATGGCGCCATCTCGGTCGGCGCCACGGCGGATGCCGAAACGCTGGCCTCACATGATGGCACCTCGCTCGCCGACGGTTCGGCTGGCGGCGTGGCCTACAGTTTCGGCCTCTCGGTCAACGGCAGCGCGGTGCGCACCGTCAACTACACCTCGATCGCCCTCGACGGCGACGCCGAAGTGCTGGCCGGCCTGCAGGCCGACCTCGTCACCGAACTCACCGCCATCAGCTTTACCGGCCGGGGGA
>DATBWJ010000339.1:0-5144 GCA_036514935.1 Xanthobacteraceae bacterium | reverse complement strand
CCGATGACAGGCTCCGCGGCGAGTCCCGGTGATCCCGATTGAGAAGGCAAGGATTTGCCTGCTGAATCGAGATTGCCGGGACAAGCCCGGCAATGACGAGCTAATCATTCGGAAACAGTATCACTGTGCGCGCGCGATGCGCTCGAGGAAGCGCACGAGGTCGTCGGTGACGTGGTCGACGTGGGGCGCCTCGCGCCCGTCGAGCTCCCAGGCCTCGCGCACGACATCGCCGACGGCGGCCGGCACCACCAGCACCGTGGTCATGCCGAGCGCATGCGGCACTTCCAGGTTGCGCGCGAGGTCGTCGAACATGGCGGCGCGGCCGGGATCGACCCCGTGCGCCTTAAGAAAGCGCTCGTAGGTCTGCGGGGCGGGCTTGGGCTCAAGCTCGGCCGCCACGATGTCGAAGACGTCCTCGAAGCACTCGTGCACCGCCAGCCGCTGCATGACCGCCTGGGCGTGCTGGCGCGTGCCGTTGGTGAGGATGAGCTTGCGGCCCGGCAGCTTCTCCAGGGCGCAGCCGAGCGCCGGGTTGGGCTCGATCGGGGAGTGGTCGATCTCGTGCACGGCCGCCAGAAAATCGTCGGGCGCCATGCGGTGCTCGATCATCAGCCCGCGCATCGAGGTGCCGTAGCGCCGGTAGTAGTCCTTCTGCAGGCGGAACGCCTCGTCCTCGGGGATGTTGAGGAAGCGCGCGATGTAGGCGCGGATGCGCGCATCGACCTGGCCCCACAGGTTGACATGGTGGGGATAGAGCGTGTTGTCGAGATCGAACACCCAGGTCTCGACATGGGCGAAGGCGCGGTGGGCGGTTCCGGACATGGCGCCGGTGCTACAACGGAATGAATTCAGCTACGCCCATCTGATCACCCTCGCCGTCATCGCGAGCCCCCGCAGGGGGCGTGGCGATCTCAGCGAGATTGCTTCGGCAGGCTTCGCCCGCCTCGCAATGACGCCGAACGATTCGACCCGAAGGCATCCTGCTCTAGCGCGCCTTCGCGGCGATCTCAAGGATGAGCTTTTTCAGGATGGCGTCGGCGAAGGCTTGATAGCTTGCCGCCGCCACCACGAACGCACCCGGCCCGCCGATCACGTTGTCGAAATAGTAGCGGTCGAGGTCGGGCTCGAGCGCGAGAATCGGCAGGCCGTTGATGACGAGGCCGGCAGCGACCGCCTCGTCGCGCGCGCTTGTGACCGCGCGGCCGCGGTTGTTCGTCCCGTCGCCCGAGACGTCGATCACCTGCCGCTTGGCCTTAAAGGGGCTGAGCGCAAACAGCGTCGCCGCGTGATCGATCGCCCCGCTGATCGAGGTGCCGCCGCCGAACAGGTGGCGAGGGGCGGCCTCGATCTCGGCGGCGAAGGCGGCGGCCGAGGCGGGATCGAAAATGCGCGTCCACGGCACCGCTGCGACGTGGAGCGTCGGGCCGGTCCACTGCACCATGGTGACCGCGATCGCCCGCGCCGGGCCGGAGCGGATCGCGGCCAGCACGCGCGGATTGCGGAAGGCCGCCATGTAGCCATGCTTCTGCAGCTCGAAGCGCTCCTGGTTGACGCTGCCCGAGACGTCGACCGCGAGCACGAGCTGGAGGTCGACGGAGGTCTGCGCGAGCGCGGAGCCCATCGCGCTCACGGCGAGCACCAGCGCGGCCATCAATCGCCACATCGGCATGTCCCATCGCAGCGGCGCGCGTCGCGTCAGCGGTGGATCAGCGTGCCGGCGCCAAGATCGGTGAGCAGCTCGAGCAGCACGGCGTGCTCGACCTGGCCGTCGAGGATGACCACGCCCTCGACGCCCTGGTCGAGCGCGTGGATGCAGGTCTCCACCTTCGGGATCATGCCGCCGGTGATGGTGCCGTCGGCGATCAGGCGGCGGGCGTCGTTGACCGACAGTTCCTTGATGAGCTGCCTGGAGTTGTCGAGCACGCCCGGCACGTCGGTGAGCAGCAGCAGGCGCTTGGCCTTGAGCGCGCCGGCGATGGCGCCGGCGAAGGTGTCGGCGTTGACGTTGTAGGTGCCGCCGTGGGCGGTGCTGGCGAGCGGGGCGAGCACCGGAATGAGCTCGCGGCCGAGAATCTGATCGAGCACGGTGGTGTCGACCTTCTCCGGCTCGCCGACGAAGCCGAGGTCGACGACCTCCTCGATCTTGGAATCGGAATCGACCACGGTGCGGCTGACCTTGCGGGCGATCACCATGTTGCCGTCCTTGCCGGTCAGCCCGATCGCCTTGCCGCCTGCCTCGTTGATGTAGCCGACGAGCTGCTTGTTGATGGAGCCGGCCAGCACCATTTCGACGATCTCGATCGTGTCGGCGTCGGTGATGCGCAGCCCGCCGGCGAACTCCGACTTGATGCCGAGCCGGCGGAGCATGTCGCCGATCTGCGGCCCGCCGCCATGCACCACCACCGGGTTGATGGCGGTCTGCTCCATCAGCACGATGTCGCGCGCGAAGCTGCGCGCCTTGGCCTCCTCGCCCATGGCGTGGCCGCCATATTTGACCACCACGATCTCGTCGTCGTAGCGCTGCATGTGCGGCAGCGCCTCGGTCAGAATGCGCGCAATGTCGTGGGGCGACACGCTCATGGGGGCGTCCTTGGGGGTCACTGGACAGGTTTTGTAGCCGGGAGAGCGGCGAGAAAAAAGAGCCACCGCAGCGATCACCGCTCGCGCATCAGGCGCGCGAGCGCCGCCCGCATCTCGGCAATGCCGGCACCGCTGCGCGCCGAGGTCGCGAGCACCTGCGGATACGCCGCCGGTCGCCGGCTGATCGCGCGTTCGACGGCACTCACGCGCGCCGCCTGCTCGTCCGCCTTCACCTGGTCGGCCTTGGTCAGCACGATTGCATAGCTCACCGCCGCCTGGTCGAGCGTCGCGAGCACGGCGTCGTCGGCCGGCTTGAGGCCATGGCGGGCGTCGAGCAGCACGTAGACGCGGGCGAGGTTGGTGCGCCCGCGCAGGTAGTCGTGGATCAGCCGCGTCCAGGCGGCGACCTTGGCCTTGGGCGCCTGGGCGAAGCCGTAGCCCGGCATGTCGACCAGCATGAGCGGCCCGCCGGCGGAAAAGAAGATCAGTTCCTGGGTGCGTCCCGGCGCGCGCGCGGTGCGCGCGAGCGCGTTCTGGCCGGTGAGCGCGTTGATCAGGCTCGACTTGCCGACGTTCGAGCGGCCGGCGAAGGCGACCTCGGTCCCGCGCATGGCCGGCAGCGCCGAGACCGCCGTCGCCGCCGCGACGAACCGCCATTCGGCCGCGAACAGTCTTCGCCCGGCCTTGATTTCCGCGGCACTCAATCGTGAGATGGACATCGGCGGCCAAACATTTCGGCGTCCACGCCTTGCTGCGCGCGCGACATTAAGCAGGTGGATGGCGGAGGCAAGCCTGGCAGGCGCCAAGTTAGGTCGCAAAGACAGGGCCAGTTGGCGTCACCTCCCCCTGCAAGGGGGAGGGAAATGAACTCAGCGCCGATGGGGACAAGCCCGGCCATGACGAAGGAGAGGTCCAAATACGGACGAAGAGCCGCTACACAATCGGCGGACGCTTCTTGAACGGCGACTTGATCTTCTCGAACAGCGCCTTGATTGGTTTGAACAGCGGCCGGATGTTGCCCCACAGCTCGATCTTGGCGCCGTGCCGGCTCATGATCACCGACTGCTGGAGTACCGAGAGCGTATTGTTCCACGCCCAGTAGATCACCAGGCCGGCGGAGAAGCTCGCCAGCATGAAGGTGAAGATCAGCGGCATCCAGTCGAAGATCATCTTCTGGGTGGGATCGGGCGGCGGCGGGTTGAGCTGCATCTGCACCCACATCGTGACGCCCATGATGAGCGGCCACACGCCGATCATCAGGTAGGGGCCGAACAGCGGAACCTGGGCGGGATCGAACGGCAACAGGCCGAACAGGTTGAACAGGCTGGTCGGATCGGGCGCCGACAGATCCTTGATCCAGCCGAAGAACGGCGCGTGCCGCATCTCGATGGTGACGAACAGCACCTTGTAGAGCGCGAAGAACACCGGGACCTGAATGAGGATCGGCAGGCAGCCGGCGACCGGGTTGATCTTCTCGCGCTTGTAGAGCTCCATCAGCTCCTGCTGCTGCTTGACCTTGTCGTCGGGATAGCGATCGCGGAGCGCCTGCATCTGCGGCTGGACCGTCTTCATCTTCGCCATCGAGGCATAGGACTTGTTGGCAAGCGGGAAGAAGACGATCTTGATGAGGACGGTGACGCCGAGGATGGCGAGGCCGAAATTGCCGACCAGCTTGAACAGCCAGTCGATCGCCCAGAACAGCGGCTTGGTGATGAAGTAGAACCATCCCCAGTCGATGAGCAGCTCGAAGCGGTTGAGCTTGAGCTCCTTGTCGTAGCCGTCGACGACCGCGACCTCCTTGGCGCCCGCGAACAGCCGCGCCTGCGCGCTGGCGGTCGCGCCAGGCGCGATCGTCTGCGCCGCCAACAGGTAGTCGGTCTGGTAGCTGCGGACGTTGCCGGCCATGGCGGAGGAGAAGCGCGCCTCCACCCGCGCGCCGGCGTCCGGCATCAGCGTGGTCGCCCAGTACTTGTCGGTGAAGCCGAGCCAGGCGTTGGTCACGCTGAACGTCATCGACTTCTTGTCCTCGACGGACTTGTAGGTCTCCTCCTGCAGCCCCTTGTCGCCGAGGACGCCGATGAAGCCCTCGTGCAGGATGTAATAGCCAAGCGTCACCGGCGTGCCGTGGCGCGAGACCAGCGCATAGGGATGGAGCGTGACGGCGGCCGCGCCCTTGTTGGTTACGCTGTCGGCGATCGTGAACATGTAGCGCTCGTCGACCGTGATGATGCGGCGGAACTCGAGGCCCTCGCCGTTGTCGTAGACGAGCGTCACCGGGTGGCCGACGCCAAGCGCACCGGCACCCTGCTGGCGCCACTCGGTCTCCGGGCCGGGCAACCTTGCGCTGCCGCCGGCGGCGGCCACCCAGCCGAACTCCGCGTAATAGGGGTTGGGGGCGCCCGAGGGCGACAACAACACGATCGCGGGCGAGCGTGAATCGACGGTCTCGCGGTATCGCGAGAGCGCCAGATCGTCGATGCGGGCGCCCTTGAGCGCGATCGAGCCCTTCAGGCGCGGCGTGTCAATGGCAATGCGGCGGGTTGCGGCGAGGACCGCCTCGCGCG
>DATBWJ010000338.1:0-11131 GCA_036514935.1 Xanthobacteraceae bacterium | reverse complement strand
GCAGGCCGGCGGGTGACGACCCCGCCAGGGAAGCGATGTGAGCGGCGCCCGGCTCACGGACGAGCAGCGGCTCGACTGGCTGCGGCTGATCCGCAGCGAGAACGTCGGCCCGCGCACGTTCCGGTCCCTGGTCAACCACTTCGGGGGCGCGCGCGCGGCTCTTGAGGCGCTGCCCGACCTCGCCCGGCGCGGCGGCGCGAGCCGCGCCATCAAAATCTGCCCGCGCGCGGAAGCCGAGAGCGAGATCGAGGCGGCGCGCCGACGAGGCATCGCGTTCGTGGCACTGGGTGAGCCGGAGTACCCGCCGCGGCTGCGCGCCATCGACGATGCCCCGCCGCTCATCGCGGTACGCGGCAAGCTGGCGGTACTTGAGGCGCCGATCGTCGCCATCGTCGGCTCACGCAATGCCTCGGCGGCGGGCATCAAGTTCGCCGAACGGCTGGCGCGCGATCTCGGCGGCGCGGGCTTCGCTATCGTATCGGGCCTCGCCCGCGGCATCGATGTCGCGGCGCATCGGGGCAGCTTTGCGACCGGAACCATCGCGGTTCTGGCCGGCGGACATGACCGCGTCTATCCGCCGGAGCACGCCGAGTTGCTTGAGACGCTGCTGTCAACCGGAGTGGCGTTGTCGGAAATGCCGCTCAGCTGGGAGCCGCGCGGCCGCGACTTCCCGCGCCGCAATAGGCTTATTTCAGGGCTTGCGCTCGGCGTGGTCTTGATCGAGGCCGCCAGGCGCTCGGGCTCCCTCATCACCGCGCGCCTGGCGCTCGAGCAGGGACGCGAGGTGTTCGCGGTCCCCGGCTCGCCGCTCGACCCGCGCGCGGAAGGCACCAATGCCTTGCTGAAGCAGGGGGCCACGCTCGTCACCGAGGCCGCCGACATCATCAGTGTCCTTCAATCGATCATCGGCCGGCCGATCGACGTGCCGATTGAGGAACCGGCACCGCCCGGGCCGCCCGAACGCGAGCACGACCCGGACGCGCGCGCGCGCATCATCGCCCTGCTCGGCCCGACCTCGGTGGCAATCGACGATCTCATCCGCTTGTCGGGCTGCTCGCCTGCGCTGGTGCGCATGACGCTCCTTGAGCTTGAAATCGCCGGGCGACTGGAGCAGCAGGGCGGTGGGCTGGTCGCGCTGGGATAGGTGGCTTTTGCCCAGTTTCAGGCTGAGTGGATACCAGTCAGCCGCCCGGAAAGTGCGCCAACTTTAGATTTTAGAGCGCATTCGGACGCAAAACCGGTTTCCACTTTTGCTGAATGCGCCTAGTGGGCGGCCTCGACCTGGGACTGCTGCGCGGCAGTCTCCGCCTCCAGGCGGGCCATTTCCAGAATAAAGCTCAGCGTGTCGAGCCCGTGGCGACGGGCGAGCCTCGCCAAATCCGAAGACAGTTCCGCCACATAGGCGGCGGCGGCCGTGCGCTCGCAGGGCCCAGGCCTCTGATCCGCATCCTCGCTCATCGCCGCTCCGGAGGTGGGAATTGTTCTAAACATATACTTAAAAATGTCTCATTGCAAGTACTATACCTATGGTTGTAGACGCGGGTACGATGGCAAAATCATTTAGTAGCAATAACTTACTTGATCGCTGGTCGGGCCTGCCCGCCCTCGATTTGACATCGGGGGGTGACTTACCCATTTTCCGCCGGCCGTCGTCACGATTCGCCAGATGTCAAGCGCGGCGGCAATCCAGGGAAAAAACGGGCATTCATGAACGTTGTCATCGTCGAGTCTCCGGCCAAGGCCAAAACCATCCACAAATACCTCGGCCGCGGCTACGAGGTGCTGGCCTCGTTCGGCCATGTCCGCGACCTGCCGGCTAAGAGCGGGTCCGTCGATCCCGATCACCAGTTCCGGATGATCTGGCAGGTCGAACCCAAGGCACTCAAGCACCTCAACACGATCGTTAAGGCGGTGAGATCGGCCGACAAGCTCATCCTCGCCACCGACCCCGACCGCGAGGGCGAGGCGATCTCCTGGCATGTGCTCGAAGTGCTCAAGGAGAAAAAGGCGATCACGGACCAGGATGTCGAGCGGGTGGTGTTCAACGCCATCACCAAGCAGGCGGTCACCGAGGCGATGCGACGGCCCCGGCGCATCGACAAGGCGCTGGTCGATGCCTACCTCGCCCGGCGCGCGCTCGACTACCTCGTCGGCTTTACGCTGTCGCCCGTGCTGTGGCGCAAACTGCCGGGCGCGCGTTCCGCCGGCCGAGTGCAATCGGTGGCGCTGCGGCTCGTCTGCGACCGCGAGCTCGAAATCGAGAAATTCGTGGCGCGCGAATACTGGTCGCTGGTGGCCACGCTCGCAACACAGCGCGGGGAGACGTTCGAGGCCCGGCTGGTCGGCGCCGATGGTCAAAAGATCCAGCGCCTCGACATCGGATCCGGCGCGCAGGCGGAGGAGTTCAGGCGCGCGCTGGACGCGGCGTCGTTCTCGGTGGCCGCGGTCGAGGCAAAGCCCGCGCGGCGTCATCCCGACCCGCCCTTTACGACCTCGACCTTGCAGCAGGAGGCGAGCCGCAAGCTCGGCTTTGCGCCCGCTCATACCATGCGCCTCGCCCAACGCCTCTACGAAGGCGTCGACATTGGCGGCGAGACCGTCGGGCTGATCACCTATATGCGAACCGACAGCGTCCAGATTGCCGAGGAGGCCCTGCCCGCCATCCGCAGGGTCGTCGCGCAGGACTACGGCGAGCGCTACCTGCCGCAGGCGCCGCGCCGCTATCAGTCGAAGGCCAGGAATGCCCAGGAGGCGCACGAGGCGATTCGCCCGACCGACGTCGCGCTCAGACCGCGCGAGGTCGCGCGCCGCCTCGACCGCGAGCAGGGGCAGCTCTACGAATTGATCTGGATGCGCGCGCTTGCAAGCCAGATGGAATCGGCCGAGATCGAACGAACAACGGTCGATATCGCCGCCAAGGCCGGCACACGCCGGCTCGACCTGCGGGCGACCGGCTCGGTGGTGAAGTTCGACGGCTTCCTCAGGGTCTATCACGAGGACCGCGATGAGCCTGAAGAGGACGACGAGCAGCGCCGGCTTCCCGAAGTGAGCCAGGGCGAGGTGTTGCACAAGCGCGCGATCGTTGCGGCGCAGCACTTCACCGAACCGCCGCCGCGTTACTCCGAAGCCTCGCTCGTCAAGCGCATGGAGGAGCTGGGCATCGGCCGGCCCTCCACCTATGCCTCCATCTTGCAGGTGCTCAAGGACCGCGGCTACGTGCGGCTCGACAAACGCCGCCTCGTCCCCGAGGACAAGGGGCGTGTGGTCGTGGCATTCCTGGAAAGCTTCTTCGCCAAGTACGTGGAGTACGATTTCACCGCCGCCCTTGAAGATCAGCTCGACCGAGTCTCCAACAGCGAGCTCGCCTGGCGCGATCTGTTGCGCGATTTCTGGACCGACTTCATCGAGGCCATCGACAGCATCAAGGACGTGCGCATCGGCGACGTGCTTGGCGCGCTCGACGAGATGCTGGCGCCCCACATTTATCCGCCGCGCGCGGACGGCGGCGACCCGCGCCAGTGCTCGGCCTGCGGCACCGGCCGACTTTCCCTCCGGCTCGGAAGGTTCGGCGCCTTCGTCGGCTGTTCGAACTATCCCGAATGCCGAAACACCCGGCCGCTGTGGGCGAACGGCAACGGCGGCAACGACCAAGGCGAGAAGGAACTGGGCACGGACCCCGTGACGGGCCAGGCGGTCACGTTGCGCTCGGGCCGCTTCGGGCCTTACGTCCAGCTCGGCGAGGCCAAGGACGGCAAGAAGCCGAAGCGTGCCGGCCTGCCGAAGGGGACTGATCTGACCGCGGTCACGCTAGAACTCGCCTTGAAGCTGTTGTCGTTGCCACGCGAGGTCGGCAGCCACCCGAGCAGCGGAGAGCCGATCATGGCGGGCGTTGGCCGCTTCGGTCCCTACGTGCAACACGGCAAGACCTACGCCAACCTGGAACGCGGCGACGAGGTGCTCACTATAGGCCTCAACCGGGCGGTGACGCTGATTGCGGAGAAACTGGCCAAGGGCTCGCGCCGTCGCACCGAAGCCGGTCGCACGCTCGGCGAGCATCCGGTCAAGGGCGGGCCGGTGGTGGCCAGGAAGGGACGCTATGGACCCTACGTGAGCCATGCCGGCGTGAACGCCACCTTGCCGACTGACAAGACGCCGGAAACAACGACGCTGGAAGAGGCGGTCGCGCTGCTCGATGCCCGCACCGCCAAGGCCGAGGCGCCCCGCGCCGGCCGCACGAGTGCTCGCAAGCGCGCGGCCGGCAAGGCGGCCAAGCCCGCGCGCAAGCCCCCGGCCGAGGCGAAATCGAAGGACAAGCGCAAGGCGACGGTCAAGGCCGGCCGCTAGCCGCTGGCGAACCGGCGCGACAGCGATTATCTGAGGCGCAGCCCTGGACAGTTCATTGGCCCTCCGTCAGCCTTCAAAGCGCCCGCTGCCCTCCAAAGAGGATGTGCTCGGCTTCATCGGCAACCAGCCGGGAAAGGTCGGCACGCGTGAGATCGCGCGCGCCTTCGGACTGAAGAACGCCGACCGCGCCGCGCTCAAATCCATGCTGCGCGAACTCACCGACGACGGCCGCATCGAGCGCCGCCGCAGGAGCTTTCATCACGCCGGCGCGCTGCCCTCGGTGGTGCTCGCCGATGTGGTGGAGCGCGATATCGACGGCGAGATGATCGCCACTCCGGTCGAATGGGACGAGGAGGCGCATGGCCCCGTCCCGAAAATCCGCATCCATGTGCCGAGGCGCACGCGTCCAGCCGAGGTCGTCGGCATCGGCGAGCGCGCGCTCGTGCGTGTGGAGGAGACCGGAGACGAAGGTGACGCCATCCGCTACCGCGGCCGCGTCATCAAGATCATCGAGCACGCAAAACTGCGCGTGCTCGGCGTGTTCCGTGCGCTGCCCGACGGCAGTGGCCGTCTCGTGCCGGTCGACAAGAAGAAGCTGGGGCGCGAGCTTGCGGTTCCTGTTCACGCCTGCCATGGCGCGCAGGACGGCGACCTGGTCGCCGCCGAGGTCGGCCGCGCGCCCCGCTTTGGGCTGCCGGTCGCGCGGGTCAAGGAGCGCCTCGGCTCGCTCGCCAGCGAACACGCGGTGA
Organism: Xanthobacteraceae bacterium; assembly: GCA_036514935.1. Taxonomy (GTDB): domain Bacteria; phylum Pseudomonadota; class Alphaproteobacteria; order Rhizobiales; family Xanthobacteraceae; genus DATBWJ01. The sequence goes on along the minus strand of DATBWJ010000338.1, from coordinate 6,038 downwards.
GCCTGATCGCCATTCATGCGCATGGCATCCCATTCGAATTCGGCCGCGAGGTTTTGGCTGAGGCCGCCGCCGCGCGCCCTGCCCCGCTCGCCGGTCGCGAGGAATGGCGCGACGTGCTGTTCGTCACCATCGATCCGGTCGACGCCAAGGATCACGACGACGCGGTGTTCGCGCGCTGCGATACCGATCCGGGCAACGCCGGCGGATTCGTGATCGACGTGGCGGTCGCCGACGTCGCCCATTACGTCCGGCCGGGGTCTGCGCTCGATCGCGAAGCGCTCGCGCGCGGCAACTCGGTCTATTTTCCCGACCGCGTCGTGCCCATGCTGCCCGAGCGGATTTCGAACGACCTGTGCTCGCTGCGGCCGCGCGAGGATCGCCCGGTCCTTGTCGCACGCATGGTGATCGGCGGCGATGGCCGCAAGCGCTCGCACACGTTCCATCGCGCCCTCATGCGCTCGGCCGCGCGGCTCGACTACGCTCAGGTGCAGGCGGCGATCGAGGGCACCCCCGACGACGCGACGCGGCCCTTGATGGGCGAGGTGATCGAGCCGCTGTACGCCGCCTACCGAACGCTGAAGAAGGCGCGCGCGGCGCGGGCGCCGCTCGACCTCGATTTGCCGGAACGAAAAATCCTGTTGCGGCCGGACGGCACGGTCGAACGCGTGGTGTCGCCTGAACGCCTCGACGCGCACCGGCTGATCGAGGAATTCATGATCCTCGCCAATGTTGCGGCGGCCGAGACGCTTGAACGCGCGCGCATCCCGCTCATCTACCGGGTGCATGACGAGCCCGCGCCCGAGAAGATGGAGGCGCTGCGCGAGTTTCTCGCCTCGCTCGACATCGCGCTGCCCAAGGGCGGTGTCCTCGCCACGGCCCAGTTCAACCGCATCCTCGATCGCGCGAAGGGCAGCCCGGTGGAAGATCTCGTCCACCAGGTGGTCTTGCGGACGCAGGCGCAGGCCGAATACGTCGCCGAGAACTACGGGCATTTCGGCCTCAACCTGCGCCGCTACGCCCATTTCACCTCGCCGATCCGCCGCTACGCCGACCTGATCGTGCACCGCGCGCTCATCCGCGCGTTTCGCCTCGGCCGCGATGGGCTGCCGGCGGGCATTGATGCGGCCGGCCTCGCCGAGATCGCTGCTCACGTTTCCGCCGCCGAGCGGCGCGCGATGGCAGCCGAACGCGACACGGCCGATCGCCTCATCGCCCATTTCCTGGCAGATCACATCGGGTCCACGTTCGAGGGCCGCATCAGCGGGGTCACGCGCGCAGGCCTGTTCGTCCGACTCGACGATACCGGCGCCGACGGCTTCGTTCCCGCGCGCACGATCGGCGAGGAGTATTTCCGCTATCAGGAAGCCCGGCGTGCACTGGTCGGCGACCGCAGCGGCAGCACCTACCGGCTCGGCGACCGCGTCACGGTACGTCTGGTCGAGGCCGCGCCGGTGGCCGGCGCGCTTCGCTTCGAGCTATTGTCGGAAGGTCGCCCGCTCGCCCCCCGCGACCGCGCTCGCCTGCGTTCCCGGCCTGAACGCGGCGAGGGCCGGCGCGCGCGCCGGCGGGATCACCCATGAACGAGATCATTGACGCGCTCGTCCGCCAGATGACCGAGGTCGAGCGCCGACAGTCGTTTTCTTACGTGCGGCCGCAGGATGCTGCCACGCTGATCCTGGTGGATCGCTCCGGTGCCGGGCCGAAAGTGCTGGTCGGCCGGCGACACCACGGGCACAGGTTCATGCCGGGCAAGTACGTGTTTCCCGGCGGCCAGGTCGACCCGCTCGACCGTCGCATGGCGAACGCCGTTCACCTTGATCCGCACGTCGAGGCGAGACTGATGCGGCTCATGCCGCGGCCAAGCCGCCTGCGGGCGCGCGCGCTGGCGCTGGCGGCGATCCGCGAGACCTTCGAGGAGACCGGCTTTCTGCTCGGCATGCCGAAACTTGCGCCGCCCGCGGCGGTTGACGGGGCGTGGGCTGCGTTCGCGCAGGCGCGCGTGTATCCTGACCTGGCCGACATTCATTTCATCGCCCGCGCGATCACTCCGCCCAAAGCACCCCGACGTTTCGACACGCGCTTCTTCACCGCCGATGCCAGCGCCATCGGCCATCGCGTCGAAGGCGTGGTCGGCCCCAATGCCGAGCTCGTCGAATTGCTCTGGATTCCGATCGCCGAAACACAGCGGCTCGACATGGCCGCCGTCACGCGAACGGTGCTCAAGGACCTTGAGCACGGCGTCGCCGCCGGCATGTCACATGATCTGCCGGTTCCCTTCTACCGCATCCTGCATCGGCGTTTCACACGCGTGCTGCTATAGGCTTGCCGTCGGCCATCGTCGCCACGCGCAGCCGCGCACGCGGTCGGGCAGCGGCCGATCTCAGGCCACACGCCACGCCAGGCGGCTTTCTTGACAATTGACCGACGCAGGCTAGGGTCGCGGCGACGCAGGCCGGATTTCAGCGAAGGGAATTGCCGCCATGGCCAAGGCCACGACGATCAAGATCAAGATGGTGTCGAGCGCCGACACCGGCTACTACTACGTCACCAAGAAGAACACCCGCACCCAGACCGAGAAGCTGGTCAAGAAGAAATACGACCCGATCGCCAGGAAGCACGTCGAGTTTCGCGAATCCAAGATCAAATAATACCGAACGTCGCTGACCGCGATCTCCCCGCTTCGTCATGCCGGTCTTGTCCCCATCGGCGCTAACTTACGGCCTCAACACGTAAAACTCTCGATGGTCATCGCCCGCGCAAGCGGGCGATCCAGTAACCACGAGGCGGTGCGTATGGCACGGCAGTGCTCCGCTACGACGTCTTGCGGATACTGGATGCCCCGCTTGCGCGGGGCAAGACGAACGAGATGTGGTCATTGTCAGCCTGCGTTGGCGCACATGGGCACAAGCCCGGCAATGTCGAGTTGACGATCCGGACACAGCATCAGCGGCTCAACGCGAACGAAGCACCGCAACGCTCGCACGGGGCCGGGCGACCGCGGCGCGCTGATAAAGCAGGCGGGAATAAAGTGGCCGGCCGGAGGTGGTGTTTGAGGAGGCCACTCCCACCACTCCCGAGCCGGCCGAACCCCACGGACCCAGGAGATGCGGCGGACCTGAGCACTCCGTAGGGGATTTGATAGATTCGTAGATCACCCGGCGGCTGCCGCCGCAGCCGCGAACCTCACAGCCATCGTAGGGCGCGTTTTGATGAAAACAGCCTACTTCACCGGCGCGGAAAAGCAACGATCGATGCCCCCCGAGGTACCCGGATTTGCCAATAAACGTAAAACGTTAGGGTTGATTTCAGGGACCGCGCGTGAGCCGGCGCGAATTCACGCCGCGTCGGCGACCACCCGGTTGCGGCCGTCCCGCTTGGCCCGGTAGAGCGCCTGATCCGCGCGCCTGAGCATGTCGGCTGCCCGGTCGTTGGGACCGAGCGCGGCCAGACCAATGGAAATCGTCACTTCGACCGCGCGCTGCCCCTCGGTGATCGGAAAGGCCTCCGAGGCAATGCGCCGGCGCAGCCGCTCCGCCACCATCGCCGCGACCGCGGTGTCGGTATCCGGCATGACGACGACGAACTCCTCCCCTCCGTAACGACACGCCAGATCAATGCCGCGGATCGACTTCTTGAGCCGCAGCGAGAACTCGCGCAGCACATCGTCGCCGGCCTCGTGCCCGAAATTGTCGTTGACCGACTTGAAATAGTCGATGTCGAGAACCAAGATCGACAGCGGCTTTGCGCGCGTGGTCGCCTGCTCGACGAGGGTGGCCAGGTGGGTCTCCATGTAGCGCCGGTTGTGCAGCCCGGTGAGCGCGTCGGTCACGGCCATTTCGATCGACATCTGCACGCTGTCGCGCAGCCGCTCGGCGTAACGTCGCTTGCGAATCTGCGTGCGCACGCGCGCCAGCATCTCGTTCTTGTCGATCGGCCGCAGGAGAAAGTCGTTGACGCCGATCTCCAGGCCGCGAATCAGGCGTGCGTTGTCCTCCGGTTCGACGACGGCGAGGATGGGGACGTTGCGCGTCACCTCCAGCGTGCGCAGCTGACTGCACAGCCGCAGGCCGTCATGGCCTTCCAGGCTGAGCGAGATGATCACGAGGTCGTAGCCGCCGTCGGCGGCGCGGAACATGGCCTCCGTCGGGTCCGGTTCGACGTCGACAGTGTGCTCGGCGGCCAGCACCGGTGCGATGCGCTCATATGACGTCTTGCGATCATCGACCAGCAGGATGCGGCCGCCCTTGCCGGTGTCGGCCACGGCCTCGCGTGCGGGATGCTCGATCCCGATCTCCTTGGAGGTCACCGCGCGCATGCGCAGCTCGTCGGTCATCATCTTCAGCCGCACCAGCGAACGCACGCGGGCGATCAGGGCGATGTCGGACACCGGTTTGGTGAGGAAATCGTCGGCGCCGGCCTCAAGCCCCCTGACGCGGTCGGCGGGTTGATCGAGCGCCGTCACCATGACGACCGGGATATGCTGCGTCTTGGGATTGGTCTTCAGCGAGCGGCACACCTGGAAGCCGTCCATGTCCGGCATCATGACGTCGAGCAACATGATGTCGCATTCGGCGCGCTCACAGATGGACAACGCCTCACGGCCGCCGGTCGCCGTCACGACGTTGAAATATTCCGCCGACAGCCGCGCATCGAGCAACTTGACGTTGGCCGGCACGTCGTCGACGACGAGTATGCGCGCAGTCATCGTTCCTCACGCCGTTCCCAGAAAATGACGCACCGTCTCGATGAACTTCCCCACCGAGATCGGCTTCGAAAGATAGGCTTCGCACCCCCCCTCTCGGATGCGCTCCTCGTCACCCTTCATGGCGAAGGCCGTTACTGCCACGACCGGGATCGCCTTCAACTCCGGATCGTCCTTCAGCCACTTGGTCACTTCGAGGCCGGAGACTTCCGGGAGCTGGATATCCATCAGGATCAGGTCGGGATGATGGCGGCGCGCGAGTTCGAGCGCTTCGATCCCGTTGCGGGTGCCGATGGCCTGATATCCGTGCGCCTCCAACAGATCGTGAAAGAGCTTCATATTGAGCTCGTTGTCCTCCACGATCAGGACGGTCTTGGCCATCCCCGCTTCCCTGATGAGTGTCTTTGCTCGTCGCGCTCCAGGCGCCTGTGGCCCGCGACCCTCGCATCACGGGCGCAATGCGAGAAGACGATTTTCGCCAAGCTAGATGAGATTCCTTTAGGAAAGGCAAACAGTTGCGCATCACCAGAGGGCAAATGATGACACGCGAGGCAGCGGAACGCATGGCGATTCAAGCGCTTAGCTTCATGGCCGAGACACCCGAGGAGTTTGCCCGGTTCCTCGCCCTGTCGGGCCTCGACCCGACCTCGATTCGCGCGGCCGCCGCCGACCCTGGCTTCCTTGGCGGAGTGCTGACCTATCTGTGCGAGGAGGAAGCCCGGCTGCTGGCATTCGCCCGCCACGGTGGGATTGATCCCGCCGACGTCGCTCGGGCGCGCGCCGCGCTCGCCGGGCCGGACTGGGAACACGAGCACCCTTGATTGAGAACCGCGCGGCAGGCGAGGATCACGTGGGCTTATTGGCGGACCTGCGCGCATGCCCGGATTCTGTCGCGATTGCCTGGCCGAGGTATCCCACCGCGCCACGCGGTGCAGGGGCTGCGGCTCGCCGCGTCTGGTACGCCATCCCGAGATGGCTCGCCTGGCCATTGCCCATGTCGACTGCGACGCCTTCTATGCGGCCGTTGAGAAGCGCGATCAGCCGGCGCTGCGCGACCGGCCAGTGATCGTGGGCGGCGGCCGGCGCGGCGTGGTCGCAGCCGCCTGCTATGTGGCGCGCACGTCCGGGGTGAGATCGGCCATGCCCATGTTCGAGGCACGCCGACTTTGCCCCGACGCCGTCGTCATTCGTCCCAATATGGGCAAGTACGCGCGGGTCGGACGCGAGGTGCGCGCCTTGATGCTCGCGCAGACCCCGCTCGTCGAACCGCTGTCGATCGATGAAGCCTTTCTTGATCTGAGCGGGACCGAACGGCTGCACGGCATGATCCCCGCGC
>DATBWJ010000337.1:0-2416 GCA_036514935.1 Xanthobacteraceae bacterium | reverse complement strand
AGGGCGCGAGGGGGTAGCTACTCCGGCCACGGCTGGGCGGTCACCGCCGCCGCATCGAGCCCCACGAGGTCGGCGAGCGTGCCGCCGGCCTGGTCAATGGCGCGCGCGATATCAGCCTTGATCTCGGCCACCAGGCCGAGGCCGCGGAACACGAGCGCGCTGTAGAGCTGGATCAGGCGCGCGCCGGCCCGCAGCTTGGCCAGTGCGGCCGCACCTGAATCGATGCCTCCGACGCCGATGAGCGGAAAAGCGTTCTCAACCCGCACGAAAGTCTCGGCAAGCATGCGCGTGGCGAGCGGAAACAGCGGCTTGCCGGAAAGCCCGCCGGTCTCGCGCGCCTTGGCGTCACGCAAGCCTTTTGGACGCGTGATCGTGGTGTTGCAGACAATGATGCCATCAACGCGCCGGCGGCGCGCCACCGCGACCACATCATCGAGCGCGGGAAGCGAGAGATCGGGCGCGATTTTCAGGAGGATCGGCCTGGCGCCCACGCGCCGCGCCACCCGCTCGCGCGCGGCGACGACGCGCGCCAGAAGATCGTCGAGCGCGGCCGCCTCCTGAAGCTCGCGCAGGCCCGGCGTGTTGGGCGAGGACACGTTGACCACCACGTAGCTCGCCACCGGCGCAAGAGTTTCGATCAGCCGCACATAGTCGGCGCCGCGGTCGGCGCTGTCGCGGTTGGCGCCGACGTTGACGCCGACAATTCCGCCGTGCCGCGCGCGCGCGGAAAGCCGCGCCAGCCCGCCGGCCTCCCCTTCGCTGCTAAAGCCGAAGCGGTTGATGACACCCTCGTCGGCATCGAGGCGAAACAGGCGCGGGCGCGGGTTGCCCGGCTGCGGCCGCGGCGTGATGGTGCCCACCTCCACGAAGCCGAATCCCAGGCGCAACAGCGCATCGGGGGCCTCGGCGTGCTTGTCGAAGCCGGCGGCGATGCCGAGGGGGTTCGGAAAGTCGAGCCCGAATGCGCGCACAGCCAGGCGGGCATCGTCAGCGGCCGGTCGCGGCAGCGGCGCGTATTTCAACGCCCGCAGCGTCAAGGCGTGCGCATCCTCCGGATCAAGCGCGCGCAATAGGGGCCGGGTAAGGCGATCAATGAGGCCGATCACGGCGTGCTCCCCAGGGATTATCCCCACCGTATTCGCCTCGAACCGGATTGCTCAAGGCGGAAGTTACGCGCAATAGTTGCTGGACTTGGCCGATTTCAGGCTATAATTCCTAGCAGCTGGACAATGATCTCACGGATGCCAAGCACCTACCGGGTGCCGGGAATCATTGGCAGAAGAGTCCCATGCTGACGCATGCTCAGATCTGGACGGCCATCGACCGTCTCGCGGTGCGCTCGGGCCTATCGGCGTCCGGGCTTGCCAAGCGCGCGGGGCTTGATCCGACCACCTTCAACAAGTCCAAGCGCATCACGCCGGATGGCCGTCCGCGCTGGCCGTCGACGGAGTCGGTCGCCAAGGCGCTCGCGGCCACGGCCACCAGCATCGACCAGTTCGTCTCGCTGATCACGGAAGGCGCGCCCGGGCCGCCCCAGGCGGTGCCGCTGATCGGCTTCGCGGAGGCGGGCGCCGGCGGCTATTTCGACGACGGCGGCTTCCCCGTCGGCAAGGGCTGGGACGAGATCCCGTTCCCCGGAATCGAGGACGAGCACGCCTATGCGCTGGAGATCTCCGGCGACTCGATGCAGCCGGCCTATCGCGACGGCACCGTCATCATCGTATCGCCGTCCGCGCCCATCCGCCGCGGCGACCGCGTGGTGGTGAAGACCAAGTCGGGCGAAGTGATGGCCAAGGAGCTCAAGCGCAAGACCGCCAGGACCATCGAGCTGCGCTCGCTCAATCCCGAGCACGACGAGCGCACGTTGTCCGCCGACGAGGTCGTGTGGATCGCCCGCATCGTGTGGGCGAGCCAGTAGGCGCAGCCACGCGCGCATCGCGCCGCGCACCCATCGTGCAGATCCTATGCCGCGATCAGGCGGCGGCCGTCGTGGGCCGCGACGGTGACGTCGAGGATGACGGCGGGCTCGACCGGCGCCGCAAGCCGCACCGGCATGAACTGCTCGGTATGTCCGACCCCGCCGCGTTCGGTCAGCACCAGCCGCCGCGAACCGACTTGGGCGGAGAGATGGCGCGTGAGCGCCGCGTCGCCCTTCTCGCGCAGCCGCCGCGCGCGCTCCTTGACGATGGCGCGATCCACCTGCGGCATGCGCGCGGCCGGCGTGCCGGGCCGCGGCGAGAACGGAAACACGTGCAGCTGCATGAGAGCGCATTCGTCCACCAGCGCGAGCGAGCGAGCGAACATCGCCTCGGACTCGGTCGGGAAGCCGGCAATGATATCGGCGCCGAAGGCGACGTCCGGGCGCAGCCGGCGCACGCTCTCGCAGAAGCTGATCGCGTCGGCGCTGGTGTGGCGG
>DATBWJ010000336.1:0-5719 GCA_036514935.1 Xanthobacteraceae bacterium | reverse complement strand
CGAGGAGGCCGCGGCGCTTGGCCGCCTGCCGGCGCGCGGGGAAGCCGGCCCAGTCGGCGGCGGCGGCGGCCTTGGTCAGGTTGGCGACGAAATCGCCGCTGTCGTAGGTGAGACCGGTGGCGGTGCGATAGGGCATCTGCGAGCGCTTGACGAGATTGCGGCGGCGCAGATCCAGGCGGTCGATGCCGAGCCGGCGGGCGGCGATGTCGATCAGGCGCTCGATCGTCAAAATCGCCTCCGGGCGGCCGGCGCCGCGGTAGGGTGCGGTCGGGACGGTGTTGGTCACCACGCCGCGAATCCTCACGTGGGCGAGCGGCAGGTCGTAGACCGTCGGGATCACCCGGCGCGCGTTGTTGAGGAAGACGAAGGACACCGGATGGCCGCCGACGTTGCCGGTCATCTCGACCGCCAGGCCGAGCATGCGCGCGTCGGCGTCGAAGGCGAGCCGGCCGCGCGTGATCATGTCGCGGCCCTGGTAATCGGCGAGGAACGCTTCGGTGCGCTCGCTCGTCCATTTCAGCGGGCGGCCGATGTGGCGCGCCGCCCACGCCACCGCGATCTGCTCGGGATTGAGGTGGGTGCGCAGGCCGAACGCGCCGCCGACGTCCTGCGTGATGACGTGGACATGATCGGGCGGCATGGCGAGGCAGGCGGCGAGGTCGCTCTTCACGCGGACGGCGCCCTGGCTGCCGGTGAAGACCGTGAGCTCGCTGCGGCCCTGGTCGAACGCAGCGAGCAGCGCGCGCGGCTCCATCTGCGTGGCGACCACGCGCTGGGCATGAAAGACCTGCTCCACGACCAGATGCGCCCGGGCAAAAACCGCCTCCAGCGCGGCACCATCGCCGAACTCGTCCTCGACCACGATGTTGCGCGGGGCGCCATCGAAGAGCTGCGGGGCGTCCGGCTTGATCGCCTCCAGCGCATCGACCACCGCCGGCAGCGCCTCGTAGTCCACGCGCACGGCTTCCGCCGCCGCGCGCGCCTGCGCCACGCTCGCCGCCGCCACCATCGCCACCGGCTCGCCGACATAGCGCACGCGCTCGCGCGCGAACGGCAGATGTGGCGGCTCGAACGGCTGGCCTTTCTTTCCGAACGCCTTCACCGTGTAATCGACGGTATCGGCCGGGTTGGGAGCGTGCATGACGCCGCGCCCGCCGGAGGCGGCGTAATCCTCAGCCGCCAGCACGGCGACGACGCCGGGCAGCGCGCGCGCCGCCGCGCCGTCGATGCGGCGAATGCGCGCGTGCGGATGGGGCGAGCGCACGAAGGCGACATAGGCCTGATCCGGCAGCGAGATGTCGTCGGCATAGCGCCCCTGGCCGGTGATGAGACGAAGGTCCTCGAAGCGCGGCAATGACCGGCCGATATAGGGAGCGCGGCGCTCGGGCTTGGCGGACATCACGAGGCATTCCAGGAGTGGTCGGGGGTCCTGTTTAATCAAAACAAGTGCGGCTGTCTCGCGCGGCACGACCCGTTCAAATGCTTCTCATTCGCCGCGCCCGCATTGCGAACCGTTGGCGCGCCAAACGCTTTGGTGAAAGGCGGAAACCCCCTTTTTAGAATGCTTCAAAAGGTCCACTATCGCGCGCAATTCGATCGTGCGAATGGGGAGGCGATGCATGATACGGTTGCTCATCAACGGACAATCGCACGAGGTCGATGCCGAGCCGGACACCCCGCTGCTGTGGGCGATCCGCGAGAACGTCGGCCTCACCGGCACCAAGTACGGGTGCGGGATCGCCAAATGCGGCGCCTGCACGGTTCACATCGATGGCGTCGCGGCGCGCTCCTGCAGCATTCGCGTGAGCGATGCCGTCGGCAAGCAGATCACCACCGTCGAAGGCCTGGCCCACAACGGCGTGCTCCATCGCGTGCAGAAGGCCTGGCTCGAGCACGACGTGCCGCAATGCGGCTATTGCCAGAGCGGCATGATGATGGCTGTGGCGGCGCTCCTCAAGGAGAAGCCGAAGCCCACCGACGCCGACATCGACGCGACCATCACCAACATCTGCCGCTGCGGCACCTATCAGCGGGTGCGCGCCGCCATTCACGCTGCGGCCAACGCGTAAAGGGAGGCCACAATGACCTTTATGCCGAAAATCGACCGCCGCTCGTTCCTTGTCAGCTCAGCGGCTGCGGGGTTCTCGCTCGGGTTCAACATCCCCGTCGGCGGCGAGGCGGCCGCGCAGACGGCCGCGCCGGAAGTCAACGCCTGGGTCGTCATCAAGCCGGATGACACCGTCGTCATCCGCATCGCCCGCTCGGAGATGGGACAGGGCACGCTGACGGGCCTCGCCCAGCTTGTCGCCGAGGAGCTCGAATGCGACTGGTCGAAGGTGACGACCGAGTTCCCGACGCCCGGCGCCAATCTCGCGCGCAACCGCGTGTGGCGGGATTTTATGACCGCCGGCAGCCAAGGCATCCGCCGGTCGCACGATTACGTCCGCGAGGGCGGCGCCGCCGCGCGTATGATGCTGATCCAGGCGGCGGCCAACGAGTGGAAGGTTGCGGCCTCCGAGTGTAAAGCCGCCAACAGCGTGATCACGCACGCGCCTTCGGGCCGCTCCACCACGTTCGGCAAGGTCGCCGCGGCTGCGAGCAAGCTCGAAGTGCCGAAGCAGGTGCCTCTCAAGCCGGTCAAGGATTGGAAGATCGCCGGCAAATCGGTGAAGCGGCTCGACACCCCCGACAAGCTGACCGGCAAGCAGGTCTACAGCATCGACGTGCAACTGCCCGGCATGCTCAACGCCGCCATCAAGGACAGCCCGGTGTTCGGCGCCAAGGTCAAGAGCTTCGACGCGGCGAAAGTCGCCGGCATGAAGGGGGTCAAGAAGGTCGTGCCGGTCGGCGAGACCGCGGTCGCCGTCATCGCCGATACTTGGTGGCATGCCAAGACGGCGCTCGATGCACTCCCGATCGTTTGGGAGGACAGCCAGAACGCCCAGGTGTCGAGCGAGACGATCGCCGCCATGCTGCGCGAGGGCCTCGACGCCGAGCAGGCCTTCGTCGGCAACAAGGCCGGCGACGCCAAGGCCGCCCTCGCCGGCGCCGCCAAGAAGGTCGAGGCGGTCTACGGCTATCCGTTCCAGAACCACGCCACCATGGAGCCGATGAACGCAACGGCCTTGTGGACGCCCGACAAGTGCGAGGTGTGGGCGCCCACGCAAAACGGCGAAACCGCGCTGGCGGTGACGGCCGCCGCCGCCGGGCTCCCGGTCAACAAGTGCGATGTCTACAAGGTGCACCTCGGGGGCGGATTCGGCCGCCGCGCGTCGTCCCACGACTTCGTGCAGCAGGCCGTCACCATCGCCAAGCAGATGCCGGGCACGCCCATCAAGCTCCTGTGGTCGCGCGAGGAGGACATGCTGCACGGCCGCTACCACCCGGTCACGCAATGCAAGCTGACCGGCGGGCTCGACGCCAACGGCAACCTCATCGCGCTGCACATGCGCATTTCGGGGCAGTCGATCGTGGCCAATCTCCTGCCTCAGTTCCTCAAGGACGGCATGGATCCGTTCGTGTTTCAGGGACTCAATCCCGGCGGTGCGGAAGGGGCTTTCGGCTATGCGATTTCGAATCTCCTCATCGACCATGCCATGCGCAACACGCACGTGCCGCCCGGCTTCTGGCGCGGCGTCAACAACAACCACAATGCGATCTACCTCGAATGCTTCATGGACGAGCTTGCCCACGCGGCCGGCCAGGACGCGCTCGAATTTCGCCGCAAGCTGATGGGCAATCATCCCAAGCATCTCGGCGTGCTCAACGCGGTGGCCGAACGCGTCGGCTGGGGCAAGCCCGCCCCCCAGGGCGTCTTCCGCGGCCTCGCCCAGCACATGGGCTATGGCAGCTATGTGGCGGCGGCGGCCGAGGTCTCCGTCGACAACGGCGCCCTGAAAATCCACCGCATCGTGGCCGCGACAAACTGCGGCCACGTGGTCAACCCGCAGCAGGTCGAGGCCCAGGTCGAGGGGTCCTTCGTGTACGGGTTGTCCGCGATGCTCTACCAGGAGTGCACGGTCAAGGGCGGTCGCATCGAGCAGGAGAATTTCGACACCTACAACGTCCTGCGCATCAACGAGATGCCCAAGGTCGAAACCATCCTCATGCCGTCGGGCGATTTCTGGGGCGGTGTCGGCGAGCCGACGATTTTCGTGGCCGCTCCGGCCGTGCTCAATGCGATCTTCGCGGCGACGGGCAAGCGCATCCGCACGCTGCCGCTGAAGCACCACGACCTGCGCAAGGCGTGAGTTGGGCAGTGCGGCTGCCCGTATGTCTGCGGGTGATGCGAACCTGGGGTGGGCGGGCGGCCGCCGTGCTCACGGCCCTGTCCGCCGGGCTGGGCGATGCGACCGGGAGGGCGGCGGACGCGATCGTCGGCGACGCCATCCCCGCATCGCTCACCGGCGTGCCGGGCAATGCGGCGCGGGGACGCGCGATCGTCGGCGACCGCCAAGTCGGGCTTTGCCTGCTATGCCACACTGGCCCTTTTCCCGAAGAACGATTCCAGGGCAACCTCGCGCCCGATCTGCGCGGCGCCGGCGCGCGCTGGAGCGCAGGACAGTTGCGCCTGCGCATCGTCGACGCAAGCCGACTCAATGCCGCCACCATCATGCCGCCGTATTACAGAACCTATGGGCTCGCCCGGGTCGCGCCTTCGTTCCGCGCCAGGACCATCTTGAGCGCCCAACAGGTCGAGGACGTGGTTGCCTTTCTTGCAGCCCTGCGCGAGTAGAGCATTTTCCGGCGAAGTGGGAACCGGTTCGCCGTAGAAAATGCGACAAAATGCAAAAAGCTAGAGCATGATCCGATTCGGCTCGAACGGATCGTGCTCTAGCGGACTGGAGGTGACCTTTGGACCGGCACGATCCCGCTCCCAGTCGCCGTGGCGTACTCACGGGTGCCGGCGCGGTCGCGCTGGCCGCGGTGGTGCCTGTCGGCGCGGCAGCCACTCCTGATTCGATGCGCGGCGCCATTCGCGCCGTCGTCGGCAGCGCCGAGGTCGGCAGGGGCAAGGTCACCCTCGAAATTCCCGCGCTGGTCGAAAACGGCCACAGCGTGCCGATGACGGTGTCGGTCGACAGCCCGATGACCGCGACCGACCACGTCAAGGCGATCCACGTATTCAACGAGCGCAATCCGCTGCCCAACATCGTCAGCATCCACCTCGGCCCGCGGGCAGGCAAGGCCAGCGTGACGACACGCATTCGGCTCGCGACGTCGCAACGGGTCGTGGCGATCGCCGAATTGAGCGACGGCTCGTTCTGGTCCGACACCGTCGAGGTGACCGTCACGCTCGCGGCCTGCGTGGAGAACCGGTGATGTCGCGCGCGCTCGTCAAGGTTCCCGGGACCGCCAGGCGCGGCGAGGTCATCGAGATCAGGACGTTGGTCTCGCACGTGATGGAGACGGGCTTTCGCGTCTCGAACACCGGCGCATTGATTCCGCGCGACATCATCACCGGTTTCGAGTGCCGCTATAATGGCGAGCAGGTTTTCCGCGCCGATCTCTACCCGGCCATCGCCGCCAATCCGTTCATCGTCTTCCACACGGTCGCCACCGAGAGCGGCACGCTCACGTTCACCTGGACGGGCGACAATGGTTACGCTCTGACGCAATCAGTCACGATCAGGGTGGCATGAGACTTGGCGGATCGCGTCATCCTCGTCGACCGCGCCTGGCGGTGGAACTTGCCTGCGGCGGGCTTGTGGCCGCGCTC
>DATBWJ010000335.1:0-14945 GCA_036514935.1 Xanthobacteraceae bacterium | reverse complement strand
GGCCGCCTGGGCGGGCGCGTCGAGCCGGCGCCAGAAGCGCAGGGCTTCCTGCAGCAGCGTGAACGTGCCGACGACGTTGGTCTGGATGAAGTCGGCCGGATCGTCGATCGAGCGGTCGACGTGGCTTTCGGCGGCCAAATTCAGCACACCGTGCGGGCGGTAGCGCTCGAACAGCGCGGCGAGCGCCCGCCCATCGCAGATGTCGACGCGCTCGAAGGCATAGCGCGGGTTGCCGGCCGCCTGCGGGATCGAATCGAGGTTGGCGGCATAGGTCAGCTTGTCGAGGTTGACGACGAAGGCCGCGGTGTCGTCCAGCAAGTGGCGCACGAGCGCCGAGCCGATGAAGCCCGCCCCGCCGGTCACGAACAGAACCGAGTTTTTTAGGCGCATCGCCATGCCACAGCCGGCTTGGGCGGTCCGCCCCCGCCGCTCGGGGGCCCGCTGTGCGCTTCGCTCCGGCCGCGAGCGGGCCGCCCCGCTCGGCCGGCGGTGAGGAGCGCGGCATGTCGCGCACGGCCGAACATGCGCTACTCCTGCTCGCGGAACGAACGGTACACGGACATCAGGTACTCGCCATAGCTACTCTTCGCCGCCCGCTGAGCAAGCCGGTAAAAGTGGTCAAGCTTAACGTAGCCGAGCCTAAGCGCGATCTCTTCCGGACAGGCCACGCGCAGCCCCTGCCGCTGTTCGAGAATCTGAATGAAATGGCTGGCCTCCACCAGCGAGGCGTGGGTGCCGGTATCGAGCCAGGCAAAACCGCGACCGAGCAGCTCGACGACGAGCTCCCCCTTTTCCAGATAGACGCGGTTGACGTCGGTGATCTCGAGTTCCCCGCGCGCCGACGGCTTTAGGGCGGCGGCGATGTCGAGCACCTTGTTGTCGTAGAAATAGAGCCCCGTCACCGCGATGTTCGACTTCGGCTGGCGCGGCTTTTCCTCGATCGAGCGGGCGCGCCCGTGGCGGTCGATCTCGATCACGCCGTACTGTTCGGGCGTATTGACCGCGTATCCGAATACGGTGGCGCCATGCTGGCGGGCGGCAGCCCGCGCGAGAATTTCGGGCAGGCCGTGGCCGTAGAAGATGTTGTCGCCGAGCACGAGCGCGACCCGGTCGGAGCCGACGAACTCGCGGCCCACGATGAAGGCATCGGCCAGCCCGCGCGGCCTGTCCTGGGTCGCATAGGAGAACGTGAGCCCGAAATCGGAGCCGTCGCCGAGCAGGCGCTCGAACAGCGGCTGGTCCGGCGGGTTCGAGATGATGAGCATGTCGCGGATGCCGGCGAACATCAGCGTGGCCAGCGGGTAGTAGATCATCGGCTTGTCGAAGACCGGCAGCAGCTGCTTGGACACGACCACCGTCAGCGGGTGCAGTCGCGTGCCGCTGCCGCCCGCCAGAATGATGCCCTTCATCGCGAATTCCCAGGCCTGTGGTCGTTCACCCGCCGGCGCGGCCTAGTCCCGCGCCCCGCGCGCCGTATGTGGCCATGTTAGCACGCCATGTGAGCTGTGCAGCGCAAGGGAGGGCGGCCATCTTGAAAGGGGCAGCAAGAGGGAGCCCGCCATTTCCTGCGTTCGCCTGGCTCGCAGTCGCCATCATCGCGAACCTCCGCCCCGCTGTCATCGCGAGCCCCCGCAGGGGGCGTGGCGATCTCAGCCCATTCGACATCGGCTCAGCGGGATTGCTTCGGCGCGATGCGCTCCCAATGACCGCCAGCGACGCGCTGTGAACGCATCCACTACGCCGACGGGTTTGCCAGCGTCGCCCAATACCTGGGGTTCATCGGCGACTGGATGCGCATCCAGCGATAGTTGGTCTGCGACCACGGCCTGATCTGGTTGGTGAGGTTGTCGATGACCACATCGCCCGCCGCCGTGCGCAGGACGAGAACGAGGTGATGCTCGCCCAAGCTCGTGACCACCTCCGCCAGCAGCAGCGCCCGCGAGGGCCAGTTGCGCGCGAGCAGGCGGTGGCGCTTGGTCACCGCGTAGTCGTGGCATTCGCCGGCCCTGGGCGCGATCAGCCAGCGCTCGGCGGCGACGCCTTGGGTATTGCGCTCGAAGCGGATGGCGCGATTGACCTCCACGTTGATCCTGACCAAGTCCTGCCAGCGCTCGGGCGTCAGCGCCACGCGGCCGGGGCGGAAGGCGATGCGCTTGACGACGCATTCGCCCGGGAACTGAGTGCAGAAGATCGAGTGCGCCACTGGCGGCAGCGCCGGCGGGCCGAGCTGAATGCGTTCGACCTGCGGTCCCAGGCCGCGCGGGATACCGTAGAATGCCACTTTCGCCGGCGCTTCGGGCACTGCAGCGGCACGCGCGGCGCCCGCGAGGTGTTGTGCGCCCGCGGCCCCCATCATCGCAAACGACATGACCAACCCCATCAGCGGCTTCATCGCGCCACCTGCGGACGGCCAAAATTCGGGATTGCCAAATGATCTACCAGTACGCCGCCGCTCTACACGCGCCGGTTGACCCTGGCTAGTGTGTCGCCGACACATCAACATCAGAATTTTTCCGAGCGCGCGCGGCTTGCGCGGAGGTGCCGAGGCGAGCGCCCTTGCTGCCGACCTGCGCGACCGCATCACGAAGGCGGCGGCTGCGCCCCTGAGTTTCTGCATCGTTAGATGCACGTTAGCCTCGCGCTGTAACGTGTCGGCCTATCGATAGCCGGAAACGCTTGCGTTGGACTTTGAGCGCGGCGCGCAAATCGGCTTAAACGCCTTGAAATTCGGCGCGGGTTTGTTAACCAGCGCGCGACAGCATCGAGGGCGCCCGCAGGTGGAGAGCGGCTTGGCGTGGAGGATGTTCAGGCGGACCAGGCGCCCTGCGCCGCGCGTGGCCGACGGCACGCTCGTCTATGCGATCGGCGACATCCACGGCCGGGTCGACCTACTCGAACAGACCCTCGTCAAGATCGATGCCGAGCAGGGGGGCAGCGCGCTGGCGCGCGTCGAAGTGTATCTCGGCGACTATATCGACCGCGGTCCGGCCTCGCGCGAGGTGCTGGAGCGGCTGATCAGGCGCAGCCGCGAGTGCCACACCGTGTTCCTCAAGGGCAACCACGAGAGCTGCGCGCTCGAGTTCCTGGAAAACCCGGCGGTCCTGAACAAGTGGGCGCAGTTCGGCGCGCTCGCCACGCTGATGTCATACGGATTGCGGCCCCCCCTCAATGCGAGCGCGGCCGAGCAGGTCGATCTTTGGAGCGCGTTTAGGGCCGCGCTGCCGCCCGCGCACAGCGACTTCCTTGCCAGACTGCGGCCAAGCTTCACCAGCGGCGATTTCTTTTTCGTCCATGCCGGCGTGCGGCCGGGGCTGGCGCTGAGCGCGCAGCGCGACCAGGACCTCATGTGGATTCGCGACGATTTCCTGCTCTACGAAAAGGAATTCGAGAAGATGATCGTGCACGGCCACACGCCGGTGCGCGAACCCGAGTTCAGAGAGAACCGCATCAACATCGATACCGGCGCCTACGCCACCGGGCGCCTGACCTGCCTGCGCATCGAAGGCGAGGCCTGCACCGTGCTGTAGGCATGGCCGGCTCGCCGGCGATCGGTGCGCATGGTGAACAAGTGGTGACGTGCCGCGGCGGCGCCGCCTGCCGCTAATCGCGCGTGGAGGCCGCCGCGCGCGCGGCAACGTATCGCCGATCGACCTGGAAGCTGTAGGCGCCCCAGTACAGCGCGCCGCCCCACGGGCCATAGGCGCCGTAAAGGGAATAGCAAGCATAGCCGAGCGGGCAACCGAGCCGGTAGCCCGGTGCCGCTCGCCTGCCGGCGTCGCGAACGGTGAGGTCAGCGCTTTCGGCCGCGAGCGACCCCGACACGAGAATCCCCAGCGAAACAAGCAGCTTGACGCCCGTGACCATCTCTCATCCTCCAGGATCGCTCGAATCCGACGGTGCCTGAGGCACATTAACACAGTTCCAACGCGCGGCCGGCCTCATTGCGAGGAATAGCCGCGGCGGCTGGGCGCCGAGAGGCGCGCTGCTCTCGCGCGCGGCAATACCGGCGGCGACCGTTGCCGTTTTGCAACGTGGCGGAACTTGCGAAGGAGGGCCGGTCAAATCACGCCGCCGCCGGGGGCGCAGACGATTGTTAACGGTGAGATCTGTATGGTAGTGAAATCCCGGCAGGGTGGGCGGGTTGATGCCTGTTTCGCGGACTTTTCCCGGCATGATCTTGACCGTGGCCGCGCTGTTGACGGCCGGGTGCTCGACCTTGCCGACCAGCGGCCCGGCCAGTTCCGACGTGCGCCGGGGCGAGCCAGATCCGGAAAGCCTGCCCTATGCGCTCGTGAAGATCACGCCGGAGGTGCTCGGTGTGCTGGCCGAGGCCTCGCCGCGGCTGGCAGCCGTCTATCCCGATCGCCGGCCGCCGGGTGTGATCCGCTTTGGCATCGGCGATACGGTCAGCGTCACGATCTTCGAGGCGGCGGCGGGCGGCTTGTTCATTCCGATCGAAGCGGGCGTACGGCCCGGCAATTTCATCACCCTGCCGAACCAGGCGGTCGACAGCGCCGGCAACATCTCGGTGCCCTATGCCGGCGCGATCCGCGCCAAGGACCGCACGCCGGGCCAGGTGCAGGAGGCGATCGTCGATGCGCTCAAGAACCGGGCGATCGAGCCGCAGGCGGTGGTGGCCTTGGTCGATCAGCGCACCTCGTTGATCAGTGTGCTCGGCGAGGTCAATTCGCCGGCGCGCTTTACCGCCAATGCCGCGGGCGAGCGCATCCTCGACGTCATCGCGCGCGCCGGCGGCCCCAAGGGCCAGGGTTTCGACACCTGGGTGATGCTGGAGCGCGGTGGACGGCGCGCGACAGTCCCGTTCGGCGCGCTCGTCTACGAGCCGCGGAACAATATCTACGTGCATCCCAACGACACGATCTACGCCTATCGCGAGCCGCAGACCTTCGTGGCGTTCGGCGCCTCGGGCCAGCAAGGCCAGTTCAACTTCGAGGCGTGGCGCATTTCCCTTGCGGAGGCTGTCGGCAAGGCCGGCGGCCTCAACGATTCGCGGGCCGATCCCGCCTCCATCTTCCTGTACCGGGGCGAGCCGCCCGAAGTGGCGGTGCGGCTCGGCATCGACGTGACGCAGTTTACCACGCCGCTCATTCCGGTCATCTACAACGTCGATTTCCGCGACCCTGCCGGCTATTTCCTGGCGACGAGATATCAGGTTCGCAACAAGGACGTGCTCTACAGCTCCAACGCGCAGGCCGTCGAAGTCGCCAAGTTCCTGCAGTACCTGCGGCTGATCAACGCCACCGTCAACGACCCGCTGGTCACCGGCATCAATTTCTACGGGCTGAAGACCGCCATCCGGAACAACGGCGCGACCACGACGACGACGACGACGTCGCCGTGATGATCGGTGCGGCTGGCGCGGTGATCCGCGAGGCGAAAGAACACAACGGTCCTCGCTCGCGCGCAGCGCTCGTTCACGCTTGGCGAATTTGATCGCGTGTGGTCGAAGATGCGGGGGCCTACGCCTCCTCGCGCGGGCCAGTTGCCACGGCGTCATTGCCTCACATTGAATCGGTGCGACGCCTCAGGGTATTGAATTTGCGTGCTCTCCGGTCCGAGAGGTCGGCGCCCTTGCAACATCAGGCACCCACGCGCGGCGCGCCACCTGAGTCGGAGCGATCAAACCGGATCGCGTCGTTCATCCTGTGGACGAGCGTTGCCGCCGCACCGTTGCCATTCGGGTCGATCGATCCGCCCGTGGTCGCGCTGTGGTGCATCGCGTTGGGGGTGGCGCTCGCCTTTGCCTCCCCGCGCGCGCTGCGCCATGCCCAGCTCGCGTACCTGTTGGCCTTCGCGCTCGTCGTGTTCGCCTTGGCCTTCGTCCTGCACGAGCAATTGGCGCGCAGCCCATGGACCGCGGCTTCGCCGCACCCGATCTGGCGCCGGACCGCGGACCTCTTGGGAATAGCGATCGAGCCTTCGGTCTCGATCGCGCGCCATCAGCCCTTTTTCGCGCTCGGGGCACCGCTCGCCGCCATGCTCAGCCTGGCCTGTGGCTACCTCGTGTGCGGCGAGCGCGCGCGCGCCCACCAGCTCCTGGCGGTGATCGCCTGGTCCGGCCTCGCCTACGCGCTGATCGGCATCGCCTCGTTCGTCATCGACCCGACCAAAACCTTCTGGCGCGAGAAGGTCGCCTATGCATCCTCGCTCACGACGCCGTTCCTTCATCGCAACACGGCGGCGCTCTATTTCGGGTCCTGCGCCATCGTGTGTTCGCTGCTGTTCTGGCAGAATCTGCGCGCCCAGCGCGCCGACGGCATGTGGTCATGGTTCAGGGTCGATGAGCCGAGGCAACTCGTCCGCCCGGCGCTCATGTTCCTGTGCTGTCTTGCGGCGCTATCGTTGACCGCCTCGCGCGCCGGCATGGTGCTCTCGCTCGGCGGCCTCGTGACGGCGTTCACGCTCTACTTCTGGCGCCGCCTGCCGCGCCGCGCCGGGCCGGTGGCGGCGCTGGTGGTGGGCGGCGCGATCGCGCTCGTTTTCCTGCACACGCTGGCGGGCGGGGTCGCGAGTCGTTTCGAGGCGCACGGGCTCGGCGATCCCGCCCGGCTCGACACCTATCGCGCCAGCATGGACATGATCGCGGACCGGCCTTGGCTCGGCACCGGGCTCGGGACGTTCGTGTGGACCTTCCCGCAATACCGCTACGACACCACCAGCATGTGGGGTATCTGGGACAAGGCCCACAACACGCTGCTCGAAATCGCCGCCGAGGCCGGGCTGCCGTTGATGCTGGTGGTGCTGGCCGGCTGGCTCGTCATCCTCGGCGTGCTCATTCATGGCGTTTGCGTGCGACGGCGGGATGTCGCGGTGCCGGTGGCGGCGCTGTCGGTCGCCCTCGTCAGCCTGGCGCATTCGCTGATCGACTTCTCGCTGCAGATTCCCGGCTATGCGATCCCGGTGTTCGCGCTCGTCGGCGCCGGTCTCGCGCAATCCTTCCCGACCCGGCGCAACTCTCGTTTGGCCTCCAACGAGCCGGATTAACTCTATTGAATTATAACAAGTTAGATTCGTTGGACTCGTTTTAGTTATGTGGTAGTTATTTTGCGATCGATCAGCGGGGTATGCGGCAATGTCGCGAGCCAGGTGGCGTTTCGGGTCGCGCGCGGTGGCGACGATCGTCGGCGGCTTGGTGGTGATGACGTTCGCGGCGTCGGCCGATGCGGCCTGCTACCGCCCCCAGCAGCAGCTTCCCGCCCAACAGATCGCCGACTTCCTGGCCAATCCGCAGCAGGCGCTCCTGCGCAATCCGCAAGGCGGCGGAATGCTGGTCCGCATGATCCGCGACCTCCTCGCTTCGGACAGCGCGACGCTGCCGGTAGTGCTCGCGCTGAGGGCGAACGCCGGCCCCGCGCAGAAAAGCGCCATCGGTGTCGCTCTCGGGCAGGCGGCGCGCATTTGCGTGCGCATCGATCAGGCCTATGCCGGTCAGATTCAGCAGACGGTGGTCGACACCCAGGACAACGATCTCATCGCGGCCTATCAGCTTGCCGCCGGCGACGTGCAGATCGCCGCCGGCCCCGGCGGTGGCCCGCCGTCGCCCGGTGCGCTCGGCGGCTCAACCGGCGGAGTAGGCGGCGGTGGTGGCGGGGGCGGACCGGTTGAAGGCATTGGCGGAGGCGCGGTTCCCACGGGGCCATTCGCGTATAATCCAAGGACCGTCGGCGTCACGACGATCGGCGGCACCACCACGACCACGACAATTACGGCGGTCGTCAGCGGCCCCTAGGCTGTGCCGCCGGCGCGCGTGCGTGGCCCTGTTAAGAAATCCAAAACGGGGCATCCTGATATTGTGGAGGCCAGTGCATGCGAGCGCGTATCAACCAGCACGTCTGATAGCGTTGGGCTAGACACCGTCATGCTTCAGACCGCCAAATCACCGCCCGTCGCCGCGCGCGAGCCAGATTCCGCCGCGGAGTTCTATACCGACCTGGTGCGCTTCATCCGGCGCCAGCTTCCGCTCATCCTGGGCATCGCCTTCCTGTCGCTGGCGCTCGGCGTCGTCTACGTGCTCAACGCGCCGCCGATGTACACCGCCCAGGCGTCGATGATCATCGACACCCGCAAGGTCAATCTGTTCCAGCAGCCCTCGCTCATCGGCGACACGCAGGTCGATTCCGCGGCCGTTGAAAGCCAGGTCGAAATCCTGCGCTCGGAGAACATCGCGCTCGCCGTCATCAGGGACCTTCGCCTCGCCGACGATCCCGAGTTCGTCGGGCCGGGCGGCGGGCTGATCGGGAGCCTCATCAACGCCGCCTCGCAATGGTTTGGCTCGCAGCCGCCGCGGTCCGAGTTCGAGCTGCGGCGGCGCGCCGCCGAGACCTTCGCCAGCCGTCTCGCCGTCAGGCGCGTCGGGCTGACCTACATCATCGACGTGAGCTTCCGCTCCTACGATCCGGCGCGCGCCGCCCAGATCGCCAACACGGTGGCCGACGCCTACATCGTCGATCAGCTCGACGCCAAGTACAAGGCGACGCAGCGCGCCGGCGTGTGGCTGCAGGACCGCATTCGCGAGCTGCGCGACCAGGCCTCAATGGCCGAGCGGGCGGTGGTCAATTTCAAGTCGAGGTACAACATCGTCGATGCCGGCGGCCGGCTGATGAACGAGCAGCAGCTTGCCGAGATCAGCAGCCAGCTCGTGGTCGCGCGCGGCCAGGTGACCGAGACCAGGGCGCGTCTCGATCGCATCGAGAACATCATCAAGACCGAGATTCCCGACGCGACGGTGACCGATACCCTGCGCAGCGAGGTCATCACCAAGCTGCGCCAGCAGTATCTCGACCTCAAGAACCGCGAAGCCGACTGGTCGTCGCGCTACGGCAGCAACCATCTCGCTGCCCTCCACCTGCGCAACCAGATGGCCGAGATCCGCCGCTCCATCCTCGACGAGCTCAGGCGGTTCGCGGAGACCTACAAGAGCGACTACGCGATCGCCCGCCAGCGCGAGGCCTCCCTGCAGAAGGAGCTGGCCGGCGTCGTCACCGATTCGCAGGCGACCAACCAGGCCCAGGTCGCGCTGCGCGAGCTCGAAAGCTCGGCCCAGACCTACCGCGCCCTCTATGACAATTTCCTGCAGCGCTACATGGAGTCGGTCCAGCAGCAGACCTTCCCGATCACGGAAGCGCGCGTGATCACCGCCGCTTCCCCGCCGCTGACCAAGAGCCATCCGAAAACCACGCTGATCCTCATCCTGTCGGGGGCGCTCGGAGTGATGCTCGGCCTCGGCGCCGGCCGCCTGCGCGACTTGTCGGACCGCGCGTTCCGAACCCCCGGCCAGGTCGAATCCATCCTGAATACGAACTGCGTTTCGGTGCTGCCGGTCCTGGCCAAGCCGAGCCGGACGGCGGCCGAGCTCGGACGGCCGGGCGAGCGGGTGGTCTCCCGCAAGGCGGCGCTGTTCTGGGAGGTGGTGAACGCGCCGTTCTCCCGCTACGCCGAGGCGATTCGCGCAGTCAAGGTCGTGGCCGATCTCAGCTCCGCCAACAAGGCGAGCAAGATCATCGGCGTGACCTCCACTTTGCCCAACGAGGGCAAGTCGACGGTGGCCGCCTCGCTGGCCCAGCTCATCGCGCAGAGCGGCGCCAAGGTGCTCCTTGTGGACGCCGACCTGCGCAATCCCTCGCTCACGCGGCGCCTTGCGCCGCATACCACCAAGGGCCTGATCGAGCTCGTCGCCGGCACCACCACCTTCGAGGAGGTGCGCTGGTCCGACCCCGAGACCGGCCTGCATTTCCTGCCCGCCGTGCTCAAGGCTCGCATCGCGCACACCAACGAGATCCTCGCCTCCGAGGTGACGAGGCGCTTGTTCGAGCGGCTGCGCGAGAGCTACGACTACATCATCGTCGACCTTTCGCCGGTGGCGCCGGTCGTCGATGTGCGCACGACCGCGCACCTCGTCGACTCCTACCTGTTCGTGATCGAATGGGGGAAGACCAAGGTCGACGCGGTCGAACGGGCGTTCAGCGAGGCGCCGGCCGTGTTCCAAAACCTGATCGGCGTCGTCCTCAACAAGGCCAACATCAGCGTGCTCAGCCGCTACGAGGCCTACAAGAGCAACTACTACTACAACAGATACTACTCGCGTTATAACTACACCGGATGATGCGGTGAGGCCGCTTCTCGCCCGCGCCTTCACGGTCGCCCTCGGCTGCGTGGGGGTGGCGTGGGGGGCGGTGGCGCTGCCGGTGTTCTGGCGCCACACGCCGGTCGAGGCGACCGCGCGCGGCATCATTCAGGGCGACCCCTTCAAGCCGGAGGCGCTGGTCGCGTTGCTGCCGGCGCTCGATGCGATCGAAGGGGAGCCGTTCTGTCATCCGGCGGCGTTGCGGGCGAGCGCCATCGTGCGCTTCCGCATCCTGGAGGACACCATCGCCGCCGGCGAGCGCGCCGATATCGACGCGCGCATGGAGGCGCTGCGCGCCGCCATCGTCAAATCGCTCTCGTGCAGCCCCGCCGACTCCTTCCTCTGGCTCGCCTATTTCTGGGTGACGGCCACGGGCGAGGGGATTGCCGAGCTGAAATACCTGCGCATGTCCTACGAGCAGGGCCGCAACGAGGGATGGGTGGCGGTCAAGCGCAACGCGGCGGCGCTCGCCATGTTCCCGCAGCTTCCAAGCGACCTCGCGCAAGCGGCGCTCGACGAGTTCGCGCGCATCGTGCAATCCGGCTTGATCGTGGAGGCCGCCGACATCCTGACCGGCACGGGCTGGCCGATCCGCGACAGGCTCCTCGAACGCATCGCCGCGCTGCCCCAGCCGCAGCGCGAACGCCTGGCAAGGCAGCTTGAGGAGAGGGGCTACGACCTTCGCGTGCCGGGCGTGGCGCCGCGGGCGCGGCGGTAGCGCCGTCAGCAGCGCTCGCGCTCGCCGGCAAGCCGCGCGCACAGCGCCGCCAGCCGGGCGGCGGTGTCCGGAATCGTCGCAAAGCGCGGCCGCGAGGCGAGCGCGCCCGCGCGCAGGTGTCGGCGCAGCTCGGCCGAGCGGTAGACTTTCAAGATCGCCTCTGCCAGGGCATCGACGTCCCGCGCCGGCACGACGAATCCGTTCTCGCCCGGGCGGACGATGTCACGCGCTCCCACGTGGTCGGACACGATCGCCGGCGTTCCGCACGCCAGCGACTCGGCGACCACGAGGCCAAAACCGTCCTGCACCGACGGCAGCACCGACAGCGCGCACTCGCGGTAGAGCTGAGCCAGCGCCGGCTTGGCGAGCGGGGCGAGGTAGCGGAAGAGGCCCGCGTAGCGGGCGAGCACCGGCTTCATCGTGCCCATGAGGGTGCCGGCGAACACCAGTTCGGCATTCGGCAGCGCCAGCTTTTTCCAGGCTTCGAGCAGGTAGACATGGCCCTTGATCGGCCAGATCCCGCCCACGCAGAGCACGCGGAACGGTTTTTCGGGCGGCGGGTCGGGCGACGGCGAAAAAAGCGCGATGTCGATGGGCGGCGGCACCACCTCGATGCGATCGGCTGGAAAGCCGGCCGCGACGTGGGTGTCGCGCACGAGGCCGGACAGGCAGACCAGCCGGTCGCACAGATCGATCTCCGCACGCCAGCTTTTTGCGCGCAGGGGGGCGGGCGTGGCGGCAAGCGAGAGCCGCTCGATCTCGATCGCATACTGCTGCTCGAAGAATGAGGGATGGCACATCACCGGATGGCCGAGGATTTTCGCGCCTTCGGACTTGGCGCGCTGGAGGACTTCAAGCACCTGGCCTTGAACGACGGCGTAGAGCACATCGCATGGCCGCCAGCGCCGCAGCACCTGCGCCCGCCACAGGCCATCGTAGAGCGGAAAGAACAGCGACGCCTTGAGATGGTGCAGATACCGCGCATGAAACTGCACCAGATATTCCTTGAGGAAGGCGTTGCAGGCCTGATCGTCGGCAAGGCCGAGCGCGCGCGCATTTGTGGACACGCGCGCGGCGTAATAGACGCGGCCGAGGTCGATCAGCCGGTTGAGGTGGGGGACGAGTTGGAGCTGGCTGAAATCCCCGCAGACGGCGATGTTCACCACCGGCGCCATGCCGCGATCTCAGGCGGAGCCGGGCACGGCGGCGACGCCATGGCGGGCGCAGCGCGCGAGCGCCGCCAGCTCGTGCTCGAAGCGTTCGAGGATCGCGCGCTTGTCCCAGCGCGCGAGCGCCGCCGTGCGCGCGGCTTCCCCCAACGCCGACCTCAACGCAGTGTCGTCGGCCAGCCGCACGATCGCCTCGGTGAGCGCCTGCCCATCCTCCGGCGGGACGGCCAAGCCCGCGCCGGCGATTTCGGCGGCAAGCTGGGTGCCGGCCGCAGCCATCGCCACCACCGGCCGACCGGACGCCAGCATCGCCGGCAGCTTGGACGGCAGCACGAGGTCGGCGACCCCGGCGCGCTGCGGCAACAGGTGAATGTCGGCCATGGCGAGGAGCTCGTTCAGCCGCTCGGCCGGCTGCAGGTCGAGGAAGCGCACGGTGGGGAGCGATCCGACGCTGGCGATCAGCTCCGCGCGCATCGGGCCCTCCCCGCACAGCACGAAGCCGATGTCGGGGCGGTGCTCGGCCAGGCGGCGGGCGGCGGCGCCGATGTGTTCGAGGCCCTGCTTGGCCGCCATGGTGCCGGAATAGAGCGCGATGACATGGCTTGCCGAGAAGCCAAGCTCGGCACGAAAGCGGCCGGCGCCGGCGAGCGGACGGATGGCGGCGGTGTCGACCCAGTTGCGCAACTCGACGATGCGTTCGACCTTGCGCTCGGCGAGCCGCTCCGTCATGCGCGGCGAGATCGAGGAAACCCGGTCGAAACGCCGCAGGATGACGCCCTCGGCCGCCCGCCCGCAGCCGCGCAAGAGATCGCCGGACAACAGGCCGAGTTCGAACGCCGAGTCGATCTCGAAATCCTGCACATGCAGCCACGCGCGCGCCCCCGACAGCCGCGCGGCGAGCGCGGCGGCCGGCGCGCTCAACAGCGAGGGCGCGACGGCGAAGACCACGTGCGGACGCAGCCGCCGCGCCAGCGCGACGGCGGCAAGGGCGCTTGTTGCGGCAAACGAGAGATGGTGAAGGAGCCGCCGGGCTCCCGTCGGCCGCGCCGGAACAAAGAGCGGGCAGCGCACGACCTCGACGCCTGCGCGCCATTCGCGCAAGGAGCGGCGGCCGCGGTAGGGCGGGGCGATCCGCCATTGCGGATAATAGGGAAACGCGGTGACCACCTTAACCGTGTGGCCGCGCCCGGCGAGCCATTCGCACAGTTCCGAGGTATATTTGCCGATGCCGACGATCTCGGGGGCATAGTTGAGGCCGTAGGCGAGGATGTTCATGGCCGCGCTAGCCTGGCGCGCTCGGGCAATCGGCCGCACGGCGAGGGCCGCAAGCAGGATCGCGCGCGTTGTTGCATGGACGTGATCAAGACAGAAATTCCTGAAGTTTTGCTTGTGGCGCCGCACCTCATCGGCGATCCGCGCGGCTTGTTCTATGAGGTTTATCAAGCAAATCGTTACGCGATCAACGGAATTCCCGGTCCCTTCGTGCAGGACAACCTCTCGCGCTCCGCTTTCGGCGTGCTGCGCGGCCTGCATCTGCAAAACCCCAACCCGCAGGGCAAGCTGGTCTGCGTGCTGAAAGGGCGCATCCTCGACGTGGCGGTGGACGTGCGCCTTGGCAGCCCCACGTTCGGGCGCCACGTGGCGGTCGAGCTTGACGACGCCGATCGCCGCCAGCTCTGGGTGCCGCGCGGCTTTGCGCATGGCTTCCTGGTGCTGTCCGAGACCGCCGACGTCTTCTACAAGTGCGACGCCTATTACAGCTCCCCCGACGAGATCACCGTGCGCTGGAACGACCCCGCGCTGGCGATCGCCTGGGGCCACGCGGCGCCGACGCTGTCGGCGCGCGACCGCGCCGCGCCCCTCCTGGCCGAGATCGAGCGGCTGCCGCGCTACGGGCAGGCGTGATGCGCATCCTGCTGACCGGGGTGACCGGGCAGGTGGGCGGCGCGCTCGCGCCCACCCTCGACCGCCTGGCGACAGTGGTCGCCGCCGATCGCGCGGTGCTCGACCTCGCCAAGCCCGCCGCAGTTAAAACCGTGCTCGACCGGCTGGCGCCCGATCTCATCGTCAACCCGGCGGCCTATACCGCGGTCGACCGCGCCGAGGACGAGCCGGACATCGCCTATCTCGTCAATGCCGACTCGCCGGCGGAAATGGCGCGCTGGGCGGCGGGGCGCGGCGTGCCGCTCCTTCACTTCTCGACCGATTACGTCTTCGACGGCAGCGGCGATCGGCCCTGGCGCGAGGACGACCCGACCGGGCCGCTCAACGTCTACGGGGCGAGCAAGCTCGCCGGCGAGACCGCGATCCGGCGCGCGGGCGGGCCGCACCTGATCGTGCGCACCTCCTGGGTCTACGCGGCGCGCGGACGCAATTTTCTGCAGACCATGTCTGCGCTCGCGAGCGAGCGCGCCGAGCTGCGCGTGGTGGCCGATCAGGTCGGCGCGCCGACGTCGGCGGCCCTGCTCGCGCAGGTCGTCGCGGACATTTTGGCGCGCGGGGATGATTTGCCGGCCCGGTTCGCCGCCGCGCGCGGCCTCGTCCATGTCGCCGCGGCGGGCGAGGCGAGCTGGCATGAGTTTGCGAGCGCGATTGTCGAGGGGTTGCGCGCGCGCGGCGTGCCGCTCGCGGTCAGGCGCGTCCTCCCCGTGCGCAGCGAAGACTACCCCACCAAGGCGAGGCGCCCGCGCAATTCGCGCCTGGCCTTGCAGCGCCTGCGCGACGTGTTCGGCCTTGCCCCGCCCGACTGGCGGGCGGCGCTGGCGGCCGAGCTCGACAAGCTCGCGGGGCGGTAGCGTCGGCGAGGAACGCGCTGGCAAGGGAGTTTCCCGCCGGCGGCGCTATGCCGGCGCGCGCGCGTCGGGATCGACCCCGCTCACCGCCTGCAGGAAGCGCGCGTAGTCGCCGGCCGCGG
>DATBWJ010000334.1:0-3250 GCA_036514935.1 Xanthobacteraceae bacterium | reverse complement strand
GGCCGCGCTGCGGGCGCCCGCCGAACGGCTCGAACAGGTGGCGGACCTCGTCAGCTCCCAGCCGCTGGTGACGCATAACTACCAGCGCGAGCACGCGCTCAATCTCTGGTTCGTCATCGCCGGCCCGCACCCAAGCGCGGTGGCGGCGACGCTCGCCGACATCGCGCACCTCAGCGGCTTTGCGGTCATCGACCTGCCGCTGGTCAAGGCCTACCACCTCGACCTCGGCTTCCCGCTGGCCGGCCCGCCGAGGCGCCGCAGCCCGCCGCTTGCCGTCGGCGACTACGCTCACAGCGCGCGCGACCGCGAGCTTCTGGCCGCGATCGAGGATGGGATTCCGCTCACCCCGCAGCCCTACCGGACCGTCGGCCAGTGCCTCGGCCTCGGCGAGGAGGAGGTGATCGGCAGCCTGCAGCGGATGGTCACGGCGACGGTCATCACGCGCTTCGGCTGCGTGGTGCGCCATCGCGCCCTCGGCTATGGCGCCAACGCGATGGCGGTGTGGGACGTGCCCGACGCGCGGGTGGATGCCGTCGCGCAGCGCTTCATCCTCAGCCCGCACGTGACACTGTGCTATCGCCGGCCGCGGCGGCGGCCAGAGTGGCCGTACAACCTGTTTTGCATGGTCCATGCCAAGACCCGCGCCGAGGCACGGGCGGTCGTCGCTGACCTCAATGCCGTGGCGGGGAGCGGGCAGTACGAGCAGGCGGTGCTGTTCTCGACGCGCTGCTTCAAGCAGCGCGGCGCCGTCTTCTCCGACCGGGAGGGTGCGCGCGATGCCGCTTGATCCGGTCGACCGCGCGATCATCAACGCCCTGCAGGGCGGCTTCCCGCTCACGCCGCGGCCGTTTCGCGACGCCGGCGCCGCGCTTGGGCTCGCCGAGGACGAGCTGATCGCGCGCATTCGGCGCCTCATCGACAGCGGCCGGCTGAGCCGCTTCGGCCCGCTGTGGAACGCGGAAAAACTCGGCGGCGAGGTGTGCCTCGCCGCCCTGGCGGTGCCGCCGGAGCGCTTCGAGGCGGTGGCCGAACAGGTCAACGCCCACCCCGAGGTCGCCCACAACTACGAGCGCACCCACGCGCTCAACATGTGGTTCGTCGTCTCGGCCGAAAAACCTGAGCGCATCGCCGGCGTGATCGCCGAGATCGAGGCGGAGACCGGCCTGAAGGTCCATCCCATGCCAAAGTTGCAGGAGTTCTTCGTCGGGTTCCGGGTGGAGGTGTGATGCTCGACGCGCTTGACCGCCACATCGTCGCCGCGACCCAGGCCGGGCTGCCGCTCGTGCCGGCGCCCTACCGTGCCGTCGGCGAGGCAGTCGGGCTTGCGGAGGCCGAGGTCATCGCGCGCCTCGACCGCCTGATGGCGAGCGGCGCGATCCGGCGCATTGGCGTCGTGCCCAACCATTACGCCGTCGGCCTCACCGCCAACGGCATGTCGGTGTGGGACGTTGCCGATGCGGCGGTTGCGGAGGCCGGCGCGCGCGTCGGCGCGCTCGACTTCGTGACCCATTGCTACGAGCGCCCGCGCCACCTGCCGCTGTGGCCCTACAACCTGTTCGCCATGGTACATGGCCGCACGCGCGAGGAGGTGCGCGAGAAGGTCGCGCGCGTCGCCGATCTGATCGGACCGGCCGCGCGCGCCCACGATGTCCTGTTCTCCACCCGCATTCTCAAGAAGACGGGACTGCGGATTGCCGCTTGAGGATGACGGTCCCATGTTCCGCCTGACCCATTACCTGCGCGAGATCGTCCATCCGACCCCGATCGCGCCACCGCGCGCGCCGTCCGGTCCGGTGGTGATCTGGAACCTGGTGCGGCGCTGCAACCTCACCTGCAAACACTGCTACTCGATTTCCGGCGACGTCGATTTTCCGGGCGAGCTCACGACCGCGCAGGTCTTCGGCGTGATGGACGACCTAAAATCGTTCGGCGTGCCGGTGCTCATCCTGTCGGGGGGCGAGCCGCTCCTGCGCCGCGACATTTTCGACATCACCGCGCGGGCGAAGGCCATGCGCTTCTACGTCGGCCTGTCGACCAACGGCACGCTCATCGACGCCACACTCGCCGACCGCATTCGCGGCGCCGGCTATGACTATGTCGGCATTTCGCTCGACGGCATCGGGCAAACCCACGACCGCTTTCGCCGCAAGGAGGGCGCGTACGAGGCAGCGCTCGGCGGGCTGCGCGCGCTGCGCGAGCGCGGCGTCAAGGTCGGCGTCCGCTTCACCATGACGGCGGACAACGCCGCCGAGCTGCCGGCCATGCTCGATCTCGTCGAGCGGGAAGGTTTTCCAAAATTCTACCTGTCGCACCTGGTCTATGCCGGCCGCGGCAACAAGAACCGCGCCGACGATGCGGCGTGGGCGACCACGCGCGATGCCATGGAGCTGCTCATCGCTCGGGCGTGGCAATGGGTGCGCCGCGGCAGCGAGATGGAGGTGGTCACCGGCAACAATGACGCCGACGCCGTCTACCTGCTCATATGGGCTGCGCGCCGGGCGCCGGCGGGCGTGCCCCATCTGCGCGCCAAGCTCGCCCAGTGGGGCGGCAACTCGTCGGGCGTCAACATCGCCAACATCGACAATCTCGGCAACGTCCATCCCGACACGATGTGGTGGCACTACAGCCTCGGCAACGTGAAGGAGCGGCCATTCTCGCAGATCTGGACCGACCTCTCCGATCCGATCATGGCCGGCCTCAAGCGCCGGCCGCGCGCGATCGGCGGGCGCTGCGCCTCATGCGCGTTCTTCGACGTGTGCGGCGGCAACACGCGCGTGCGCGCGCTGCGCATCACCGGCGATCCGTGGGCGGAGGACCCGGGCTGCTACCTCGACGACGCCGAGATCGGGCTCTCCGCGCCGGCCGAGCGCATCACCGTCCGTCCATTCCGGGGGGCCCGCCATGAGCCGCAGACGGTGGCGTGAACTTGCCTGCGCCATCGCGCTGATGGCGCCTGCCATGCCGGCGGCGGCCGCGCCCGATGCGGTCGGCCTGTTTGCCGAGCATTGCGGGTCCTGTCACGGCGCCGACCGGCTGGGCGGCCAGGGTCCTGCACTGCTGCCGGAGAATCTCGGCCGCCTCAGCGGGCCGCGCGCCGCCACCGTCATCGCCGAAGGCCGCGCGGCGACGCAGATGCCGGGCTTCTCGTCCACGCTCGCCAAGGATGAGATCGACGCGCTCACCGCCTACATCCTGAGCCCGCTGAAGGGCGTGCCAACGTGGGGTGCCGCCGAGATCGCGGCGAGCCGGC
>DATBWJ010000333.1:0-2190 GCA_036514935.1 Xanthobacteraceae bacterium | reverse complement strand
CGGCTCGGTGACCACCCGCCACGCCTTCGAATGCCTGCTCGACCGCATGGCGCGCGAGCTTAAGCTCGATCCCTTCGCCGTCCGCCGCGCCAACCTCCTCCACGCGCCGACCGTCACCATGAACGGCCTCATGGTCAACAGCTACGGCCTCGGCGAATGTTTGGACAAAGTGGAGCAGGCGAGCGGCTGGCGCGAGCGCATCGGCACGCTGCCGCCCGGCAAGGGCCTCGGCATGGCGTGCTCGCACTACGTGAGCGGGGCGGCCAAGCCCATCCACTGGACGGGCGAGCCGCACGCCGTTGTCAACGTAAGGCTGGATTTCGACGGCGGCGTCACCGCGCTCACCGGCGCGGCCGACATCGGCCAGGGTTCCTCGACCATGGTCGCCATCGCGGTTGCCGAAACGCTCGGCACCTCGCTTGATCGCGTGCGCGTGATCGCCGGCGACAGCGCGCTGACGCCGAAGGACAACGGCGCCTATTCCTCCCGCATCACCTTCATGGTCGGCAACGCCGCAATCGATGCCGCCAAGCAGCTCAAGGCCATCCTGGCGGAGGCGGCGGCGCGCAAGCTCGAAGCGCGCCCGGAAGACATCGAATGCATCGGCGAAACGTTCCGCATCGGATCGGGGGGGCAGGCAACGCTACCCTTCGCCGAGGTCGTGAAGGCCGCCCTCGTCGATCGTGGCGCGATCACTGTGTCGGGCACGTTCACCTGCCCGCCGGAGGCCCAGGGCGGCAAGCACCGTGGCGGGGCGGTCGGCTCGACCATGGGCTTCAGCTATGCCGCCCAGGTGGTGGAGGTGAGCGTCGACGAAGCGACCGCGACGGTGACCGTGGACAAGGTGTGGACCGCGCTCGACTGCGGGCGCGCGATCAACCCGCTGGCGGTGGAAGGACAGATCGAGGGCTCGGTGTGGATGGGCATGGGCCAGGCGCTCAGCGAGGAAACGCGCTACGTCGAGGGTTTGCCGCTGCATGCCAGCCTGCTCGAATACCGGGTCCCGACCATCGCCGAGTCGCCGCCGATCGAGGTGCACATCGTCGAGAGCATTGATCCGAACGGACCCTTCGGCGCCAAGGAGGCGAGCGAGGGCGCGCTCGCCGGCTTTCCGCCGGCGCTGGTCAACGCCGTCGCCAACGCGCTCGGCATCGACATGGACGAACTGCCGGTAACGCCCGACCGCGTCATGGAGGCGCTCGTCGAGCGACGACGGCAGGCGCGGCTGATCGGCGCGCGGAGGGCCGCCTCATGAGCACAGCGGTGCCCGATCTCCGTCTCGCCCGCCCGCGCAATGTCGCCGATGCCATCGCCGCGCGCCGCCAGCACGCGGGCAGCCGCTTCATCGCGGGCGGAACCGATCTTCTGGTGAACGTGCGCCACGGCATCAGCCGTCCCGACCTAATGATCGATCTGACCGGCATTGATGAATTGGCCGGCATCGAGATCGGCGCGGCCGGCGCGCGCATCGGCGCCGGCGTCACCCTCGCCGCGCTCGCCCGCGACCCCTCGATCGCCGCGCACTACCGGGCGGTCACGCAGGCCGCCGGCGCGATCGCCGGGCCCGGCCACCGGGTGATGGGCACGGTGGGCGGCAACCTCTGCCTCGACACGCGCTGCGTCTATTACAATCAGAGTGCATGGTGGCGCCAGGCCAACGGGTTTTGCCTCAAACATGGCGGCGAGGTCTGTCACGTCGCTCCCCAGGGCCAGCGCTGCCATGCCGCCTTCACCGGCGACCTGGCGCCGGCGCTGCTGGCGCTCGCGGCCGAGGTCGAAATTGCCGGCGCGGACGGGCGCCGGCGCATTCCGCTCGGCGAACTCTACGTCGAAGATGGCCTCGCCCATCTCGCGCTCGGCGAGGACGAGCTGGTGGTGGCGGTCCATCTGCCGCCGAACCCGCCGCCCTCGGCCTATCGCAAGGTGCGCTTTCGCGGGGCGATCGACTACCCGCTAGCCGGCGTGGCGGTGGCGCTGAGGGCATCGGGCGGCGTGGTGAACGCGCTGCGCATCGGCCTCACCGGCACCAACTCCCGGCCGTTCGTGCTCGCCGGAACCGACGCGATCGCGGGACGGCCGCTCGACGACAAGGCGCTGCGCGACATCGACCGGCTGGTTCAAAAGCAGGTCCAGCCGATGCGCACGACGCTTGCCTCCGCGCACTATCGCCGCCTGGCGGCAGCGGGGCTG
>DATBWJ010000332.1:0-8550 GCA_036514935.1 Xanthobacteraceae bacterium | reverse complement strand
CTCGATCGCGCCGCCCACTGCCGCAAGCCGGTGGATATCGGTGGGATCGCCGGGCTCGATCGCGTCGAGACGTTGCAGGTGGGGGTGGGCTGTGAACAAGGCCGTGCGCAACTGGCCGAGCGAGTCGTAGGCCAGCGTGTGCCCGAGTCGCTCCGACAGCGCGCGCAAGATGGCCCAGTCCTCGCGCGCCTCGCCGGGCGGAAAGGCCGCGCGGCTCGCCATCTGCACGCGCCCCTCGGTGTTGACGTAGAGCCCCGATTTCTCGGTATAGGCGGCTCCCGGCAGGATGACGTCGGCGCGGTGCGCGCCGCGGTCGCCGTGCGTTCCGATGTAGACGACGAATGGCCCGGGCGCCACGTCGATTTCGTCGGCGCCCAGCAGGAAGAGGACGTCGAGCGCGCCGAATGCCGCCATCTCCGGCGCCGTCAGCCCGCCGTCGCCGGGCACAAATCCGAGGTCGAGCCCGCCCACCCGCGCGGCGGCGGCATGCAGCACCGAAAAGCCGTTCCAGCCGTCCTTGACCGCGCCGACCTCCACCGCGACTTTGGCGGCGAGCGAGGCCACGGCACGGCCGTCGCGGCGCGTGAGCGCGCCCTGGCCGAGGACGATCAGCGGCCGTTCGGCCTTCCTGAGGGCTTCGCCAAAGTTTTGGCGGCCACCGAGGATGTCGGCCAGCGTGTCCCCGCCGGCGCCGAGGTAGTCGTAGTGATAGGTCAGCGCCGCATTTTCGCCGATGACGCCGATCGGGAAATTTCCGGCCCGCCAGCGCTTGCGGATGCGGGCGTTGAGGACGGCGGCCTCCGTGCGCGGGTTCGATCCGACGATCAGCACGGCGTCGGCCTTCTCGATCCCCGCGATCGTCGCATTGAACAGGTAGCTCGCGCGGCCCCGCGCCGGGTCGAGCTGCGCGCCGTCCTGGCGGCAGTCGATGTGCCGGACCGACAGCCGCGTCATGAGGTCCTTCAGCGCGAACATTTCCTCGACGCTCGCAAGGTCGCCGGCAATCGCACCCATGCGCTGAGGCGAGGCGGTTTTCACCTTCGCCGCGATCGCCTGGAACGCCTCGCGCCAAGTCGCCGGCCGCAGCCGCCCGTCCGCGCGCAGGTAGGGCTGGTCGAGCCGCTGCGTGCGAAGGCCATCGACGACGTGACGGGCCTTGTCCGAAATCCATTCCTCGTTCACGGCGTCGTTGGTGCGCGGCAGGATGCGCATGACCTCGCGGCCGCGGGTATCGATGCGGACGGCCGAGCCGAGCGCGTCCATCACGTCGATCGACTCGGTCTTGTTGAGCTCCCACGGCCGCGCGGCAAAGGCATAGGGCTTGGAGGTGAGCGCGCCGACCGGACAGAGGTCGACCACGTTGCCCTGCAGCTCCGAGGTCATGGCGGTTTCGAGGTAGGTGGTGATCTCCATGTCCTCGCCGCGGCCGGTCGCGCCGAGCTCCGGCACGCCGGCGACCTCGGTCATGAAGCGCACGCAGCGCGTGCACTGGATGCAGCGCGTCATGACGGTTTTCACCAGCGCGCCGATGTACTTGTCCTCGACCGCGCGCTTGTTCTCAGCGAAGCGGCTGGCGTCGACGCCGTAGGCCATGGCCTGGTCCTGCAGGTCGCACTCCCCGCCCTGGTCGCAGATCGGGCAGTCGAGCGGGTGGTTGATGAGCAAAAACTCCATCACCCCTTCGCGCGCCTTCTTGACCATCGGCGAGCGGGTCTTGACCTCTGGCAGCTCGCCCTTGGGACCGGGCCGGCAGTCGCGCACGTTCCAGGCGCAGGAGGCGACCGGCTT
Organism: Xanthobacteraceae bacterium; assembly: GCA_036514935.1. Lineage (GTDB taxonomy): Bacteria > Pseudomonadota > Alphaproteobacteria > Rhizobiales > Xanthobacteraceae > DATBWJ01. Next base: position 6,762 of record DATBWJ010000332.1, on the reverse strand, counting down.
GGGCGAGCCGGCCAGTTCGACCAGGCACATGCGGCAATTGCCGGCAATCGACAGCCGCTCGTGAAAGCAGAAGCGCGGGATTTCCGCGCCCGCCGCCTCGCACGCCTGGAGCAGCGTGTATTCCGGCGGAACGTCGATCTCTCTGCCGTCGATGATCAATTTGGTCATGCCGGTTCCTTCGGCTTCAGGAGCTCTTCGAGCTTGTTGAACAGCTCGTCGATACGCGACTCCTGTTCGGATTGCCGAAACTGCGTCTCGGTGGTCTGGCCGAGCGAATACCTCACGACCTTGGCGAGGTCATCGAAACGCTTTTCCAGACGTTCAAACCGCTGCGTATGATCTCCCAAAATCTGCGAATGCTCATCCTGCTTTGCCCGGATTTCACGGAGCATAACGAGAATCATGTTGTCCGGTTCGTCAGCCATTTCAGTGACTCCAGCTAACGGTGATCCTGAAACCCCGGCGCCTTGAGCCTTTCGCTAGAGGGAGATGATTTCAGGTGTGTTCATTCCCTGCCCTCGCTGTCATCGCGAGCCCCCGAAGGGGGCGTGGCGATCTCAGGTGGATTGCTTCGGCAGGCTTCGCCCGCCTCGCAATGACCGCGAACGATTCTAGATGCCCGCCCCGACGTGGACGTGGTCGCCGCACCACTCCTCGGCAAGCACCACGGCCCATACCGGGCGCAGTGGCGCCGTGCGTTCCCCTTCGCTCGCCGCCGGCGGCGGCGCATGGCGCCGGCATTGGCCGCGCGCGGTGTGCTCGCGGCTCGCCGCCTGCGCGCCCTCCGCGATGGGCCACCAGAACCGGCAGTTGCGACAGCGAAGGCTCTTGTTGTCGAACGACATGGCGCATGCGGCCTCCTCCTACTCCGCCGCCAGCTTCACAGGATGGGGACGGGTTTTCGCCGCGTATTCGTCAATCCGCCGCTCGATCTCGGGCCGGAAATGGCGCAGCAGGCCCTGCACCGGCCAGGCCGCGCCGTCGCCGAAGGCACAGATGGTGTGGCCCTCGATCTGCTTGGTCACCTCGAACAGCATGTCGATCTCGCGTTTCTCGGCGCGGCCTTGCGCCATGCGCGTGAGCACGCGCCACATCCAGCCCATGCCCTCGCGGCAGGGCGTGCACTGGCCGCAGCTCTCGTGCTTGTAGAAATAGGAGATGCGCGCCATCGCCTTGATGATGTCGGTCGACTTGTCCATCACGATCACGGCGGCGGTGCCCAGGCTCGACTTGACCGACAGGCAGCCGTCGAAGTCCATCGGCAGGCTCTCGCACTGGTGCGCCGGCACCAGCGGCATCGACGAGCCGCCCGGAATGACCGCGAGCAGGTTGTCCCAGCCGCCGCGCACGCCGCCGGCATGGGCCTCGATCAGCTCGCGCAACGGCACGCCCATCGCCTCCTCGACCGTGCACGGCTGATTGACGTGGCCGGAGATGCAAAAAAGCTTGGTGCCGGTGTTGTTGGGCCGGCCGATCGAGGAGAACCAGGCGGCGCCGCGCCGCATGATGTCGGGCACCTGCGCGATGGTCTCGACGTTGTTGACGGTGGTGGGGCAGCCATAGAGGCCGACATTGGCGGGAAACGGCGGTTTTAGGCGCGGCTGGCCCTTCCTGCCCTCAAGACTTTCGAGCAGCGCCGTCTCCTCCCCGCAAATATAGGCGCCGGCGCCGTGGTGGACGTAGAGGTCGAAGTCGAAGCCGTGAACGTTGTTCCGGCCGATCAGCTTGGCCTCATAGGCCTGGTCGATCGCGGCCTGCAAGCGCTCACGCTCGCGCAAAAACTCGCCGCGCACGTAAATGTAGCCGGTGTGCGCGCCCATGGCGAAGGCGGCGATCAGGCAGCCTTCGACGAGAAGGTGGGGATCGTGGCGCAGGACCTCGCGGTCCTTGCAGGTGCCGGGCTCCGACTCGTCGGCGTTGACCACGAGGTAGTGCGGACGGCCGTCCGACTGCTTGGGCATGAACGACCATTTGAGCCCGGTCGGAAAACCGGCGCCGCCGCGCCCGCGCTGGCCGGACGCCTTGACCTCGTTGATGATGGCGTCGCGGCCCTTCTCCAGAATCGCCTTGGTGCCGTCCCACGCCCCGCGCGCGCGCGCGCCCGCAAGACTCCAGTCGCTAAGGCCGTAGAGGTTGGTGAAGATGCGGTCCTTGTCGTCGAGCATGTCAAGCCTTGGCCGTCTTCAGGGTGGTCGGACCGCGGACGGGCGCAGAAAACTGGCGGTCGATCTGCGGCCCGGGCTTCGGCGGCGTGCCCTTGGCGAAGCCGTCGAGCACCTTCTCAAAACTTTTCGGCGTCAGATCCTCGTAGGTGTCGCGCCCGATCAGCACCATCGGCGCGTTGACGCAGGCGCCGAGGCACTCGACTTCCTCCCAGGAGAAATCGCCGTCGGCGGAGAGCTGAAACGCCTCCTCGTGGATGCGCCGGCGACAGAGCTTCACCAGCTCGTCCGCCCCGCGCAGCAGGCACGGCGTCGTCCCGCACACCTGCACATGCGCCTTGCGGCCGACCGGCGACAACTGAAACATGGTGTAGAAGGTCGCCACTTCGAGCGCGCGAATTTTTGGCAGCGCAACGAGATCGGCGACATACTCGATCGCTTTGCGCGGCAGCCAACCGCCGGCCTGCTCCTGCGCGCGCCACAATAGCGGGATCACCGCCGACTGCTGGCGGCCCTCGGGATATTTCGCGATCTGCTGCTTGGCCCAAGCGAGATTTTCCGCCGTGAAGCAAAACTCCTTTGGCTGCAGCTCGGCCGGCGCGAGGCGGCGCACGCTCATCGGTCGACCTCCCCGAACACGATATCGATCGAGCCGAGGATGGCGGAGACGTCCGCCAGCATGTGGCCGCGGCACAGGAAATTCATCGCCTGCAAATGGGCAAAGCCCGGCGCTCTGATCTTGCACTTGTAGGGCCGGTTGCTGCCGTCGGAGACCAGATAGACGCCGAACTCGCCCTTGGGGGCCTCGACGGCGGCGTAGACCTCGCCCGCGGGCACGTGGAAGCCTTCGGTGTAGAGCTTGAAGTGGTGGATGAGCGCCTCCATCGAGCGTTTCATCTCCGCGCGCCTGGGCGGCACGATCTTGTTGTCGTCGACCGCGACGGGTCCCTGCCCCTGCGGCGATCCCAGCTTCTCCAGGCACTGCCTCATGATGCGCACGGACTGGCGCATCTCCTCCATGCGCACGCAGTAGCGGTCGTAGCAGTCGCCGTGCTTGCCGACCGGGATGTCGAAATCCATCTCGGCGTAGCACTCGTAGGGCTGCGCCTTGCGCAGGTCCCAGGCCGCGCCCGAGCCGCGCACCATCACGCCTGAAAAACCCCACGCCCAGGCGTCGTCGAGCTTGACCACGCCGATGTCGACGTTGCGCTGCTTGAAGATGCGGTTCTCGGTGAGAAGCACTTCGAGGTCGTCGAGGACCTTGAGGAAGGGGTCGCAGAACGCCCAGATGTCGTCGATCAACCTCGGCGGCAGGTCCTGGTGCACGCCGCCGACGCGAAAGTAAGCCGCGTGCATGCGCGAGCCGGAGGCGCGCTCATAGAACACCATCAGCTTCTCGCGTTCCTCGAACCCCCACAGCGGCGGGGTGAGCGCGCCGACGTCGAGGGCCTGGGTCGTCACGTTGAGCAGATGCGACAAGAGCCGCCCGATCTCGCAGTAGAGCACGCGGATGAGCTGGGCGCGCGGGGGAAGCGCGAGCTTAAGCAGTTTTTCGGCGGCGAGGCAGAAGGCATGTTCCTGGTTCATCGGCGCGACATAGTCGAGCCGGTCGAAATAGGGGATCGCCTGCAGATAGGTCTTGTGCTCGATCAGCTTCTCGGTGCCGCGGTGCAAAAGCCCGATATGCGGATCGACGCGCTCGACCACCTCGCCGTCCAATTCCAGCACCAGACGCAAGACACCATGCGCCGCCGGATGTTGCGGTCCAAAATTGATGGTGAAGTTGCGCAGCGAGGGTTCGGACATGCGGCGTCAGGTTTTTCTATTCGCTACTCGCTACTCACTACTCGCTCTTTGCCTTCTCATCGCCCGGCAGCAGGTACTCGGTTCCCTCCCACGGCGACAGGAAGTCAAAGGTGCGGAATTCCTGCGCGAGGCTGATCTTGTCGTAGACCACGCGCTTCTGCTCGTCGTCCCAGCGCACCTCGACGAACCCGGTGAGCGGAAAGTCCTTGCGCAGCGGATGGCCTTCAAAACCGTAGTCGGTCAGCAGCCGGCGCATGTCGGGATGGCCGGCAAACAGCACGCCGTAGAGATCGTAGGCCTCGCGCTCGAACCAGTCGGCGCCCGGAAAGACCTCGATGATCGAGGCCACCGGCGTCGTCTCATCGGTCTCGATCTTGACGCGGACGCGCATGTTCTGGGTGGGGGACAGAAAATGGTAGACCACGTCGAAGCGCTTCTCGCGCGCCGGCCAGTCGACCGCGGTGATGTCGATGATCGAGGCGAACCGGCAGCGCGGCTCGTCGCGCAGGAATGTCGCAACCCGCACGATCTCATCGGCATGGGCCGTGACGGTGAGCTCGCCTGACGCGACGCGGTGGGAGACGACCGCGCCCGCCAGTGCGGCCTCGATCATCGCGCCCAGTTCCGTCAGGTTCTGCGTCATCTCAGCGCTCGATCGTCCCGCAGCGACGAATCTTCTTCTGCAGGAGCATCACGCCATAGAGCAGCGCCTCGGCGGTGGGGGGACAGCCGGGCACGTAGATGTCGACCGGCACGATGCGGTCGCAACCGCGCACGACCGAGTAAGAATAATGATAGTAGCCGCCGCCGTTGGCGCAGCTACCCATCGAGATGACGTAGCGCGGCTCCGGCATCTGGTCGTAGACCTTGCGCAGCGCCGGCGCCATCTTGTTGGTGAGCGTGCCGGCCACGATCATCACGTCGGACTGGCGGGGCGAGGCGCGCGGCGCAAAGCCGAAGCGCTCGGCGTCGTAGCGCGGCATCGACATGTGCATCATCTCGACCGCGCAGCAGGCCAGCCCGAAGGTCATCCACATGAGCGAGCCGGTGCGCGCCCAGGTGATCAGATCCTCGGCGGCGGTGACGAGAAAGCCCTTGTCCGCCAGTTCGCTGCTGAGCCCGGTGAAGAAGGCATCGTCCGCGCCCGCCGGCTGGCCGGTGCGCGGATCGATGAGGCCGCCTGCGGGCGCGAGCGCGCGCTCGGTCAATCCCATTCCAACGCTCCCTTGCGCCACTCATAGACAAAGCCGATGGTCAGCACGGCAAGGAAGATCATCACGGCCCAGAACCCGAACGCGCCGACCTCGCCGAACACGACCGTCCATGGGAACAGGAATGCCACTTCGAGATCGAAAATGATGAAAAGGATGGCCACCAGATAAAAACGCACGTCGAAACGCATGCGCGCGTCGTCGAATGCGTTGAACCCGCATTCGTAGGCCGACAGCTTCTCCGCGTCCGGCTGCCGGTAGGCCACCGCGAACGGCGCGATCAGCAGCGCGATCCCGATTGCCGCCGCCACGCCGACGAACACCACCAGCGGAAGATAGTCCTGCAGAAGTCCGCTCATTGGCGACCTCTTCTCCGCCAGCCCCGCGAACGGTCACGATCGCCCCGCCGAGCGTGATCAGCCGAAAAGCCACCCCCCAAAGCCGTTCGGATTCTCGCCAGGCAGGTCGCGGTTGCCTTAGCGCAGCGCACCATGAGTGGCAAGACGCATCCCGATTGATCGAGACCCGAAGGATAGCGATAGTTGAGGCGAGGACCGCCATGTCGATCGTCTCGCTCAGCCGCAAGTCGCCTGCGGCATTGCTGGCTCGCACGGTTGCCTTTGCGCGCATGATCCGTGCGCGGCTGCGACTCATCAGCGCCCTGATTCTTCTGTCCTTTGTCGTGTGTCACCTGACCAGCCACATGTCCCTGCTGGTGTCGGTGCCGCTGGCCAACGAAGCGCTCGGCTGGCTGATGGCGCCGTGGTGGAGCCGCACTGGAACGGCAGTGCTAGCCGCCGCGCTGCTCGTGCACTACCTCAACGCGTTGTGGTCCATCTACGTGCGGCGCCACCTGCGGCTGCCGCGCTGGGAATGGGCGCAGCTCGCGCTCGGCCTGGCCATCCCGTTGCTGCTCACGCTGCACGTGGCGAGCACCAAGATCGCCGACGAGTTCCTCGGCAGCTCAAATGACTACACCTCGGTCCTGGTGCGGCACTGGGTGGTCGCGCCGTGGACGGCCTGGCTGCAGGTCGCCGCGTTGCTGACCGTGTGGGCGCACGCCTCGATCGGTATTCATTTCTGGTTGCGCACCAAGAAATGGTATCCCGACTGGCGTCCGATCATCGGTGCGTTCGCCCTGCTGATCCCTGCCCTGGCGATCGCCGGCTATGTCTCCGGCGGCAACCAGGTGCTGCGCGAGGCGGCAAGGCCCGGCTTCGTCGAGGCCGCGCTCGCCAACGCGCGCATCACCTCCGCGCTCGCCGCCGACACGGTCCGCCTTGCCGCGCTCGGCCTATCGCTCCATGTCGGCCTGGTCCTGCTGGCCTTCGCCGGCCGCGCCGTGCGCGCGCTCGCCTACCGGTTGCGCCGTCCGCCGACGCTCGTCCATTCGAGCGGACAGCGCATGCGCATCCTGCCGGGCGCAACCGTGCTCGAAACGCTGCGCGCCAGCGGCATTCCGCACGCTTCGGTGTGCGGAGGGCGCGCGCGCTGCACCACCTGCCGCATTCGCGTGGTCGACGGCCAGGACTCCCTGCCGCCCCCGGCGGGGCTCGAGGCCCAGGCGCTCGCGCGCATCCACG
>DATBWJ010000331.1:0-6334 GCA_036514935.1 Xanthobacteraceae bacterium | reverse complement strand
CCGCGCGTAGCCGGCGCGCTCATAGGCCGCCACCAAGGCGTCAGCGCGCGCGTCAGGCGTTGGTTTTGCCCTAGTCATGATGGTCTCGATGGCTGCCGGCCTCGCCCCGCGGCCCTTTAGCACGGCTTTGTTAAATGTTCGACGCTCACGGCCTCATACCGGCGTAGCCCGCGCCTGTGCAATAAAAAGCCCCCGTCGGGGCGGGGGCTCCGTCGTAGGCCGCGAGATACGCCTGCCTCAGGCGATCACCTTCTTGAGCGCTTCCTCGAAGGCTTCATCGTCCCAGCCGAACGGGCCTTTCTTGCCGGCAAACGCGATCTTGCCGTTGGCATCGACCAGGAACAGGCGCATCGGCAAGCCGACATATTTGTTGTCGACGTCGTTGTCGATCCCGTCCACCAGCATCGGCATGCGGATGTCGAGGTTGATCTGGCAGGCTGAGGCGACCTCCGTTCGCTCCTCGTCGGTCGTCGGCTCGTTGTAGATGATGTTTTCGATGAGGTTGTTGGGCACACGCCATCCATCGTGCGGGTGCGCTTCGCGGATGTACACGAGGTAAAACCGCACTCGATCCTTGTACCTGGCGTAGAGTTCGTAAAGGCGCACGGCCTTTTTGCGAAACGGCGGTCAAGTATAGGACCCGAAGACGAGACCGACGGGTGTACCCCGCAGGTCCGACAGGCGCACCTGCTCGCCGGTGCGCTTGCGGTCGCGGTCGAGCACGTCGGCGGCGAAATCCGGCGCCTGGCTGCCGACTTTCGGCACGAAAGCCTCGCGCGCCCTCTCCTCTGCCATGTTGGCTTCGAATTGCTCTTCGGTGATATCGGAAATTTGGAGCCATACCTTGCGCCGTTCAGCCATGTCCAAGGCGGCATATTGTTCAAGGGTGACCGGACTCGTGGGTATGCTATTGGCCATTCGCTTGCTCCTCGTCAGGAGTTTCCCCTGAACCATACCTTGGCCCACGCGGAGAGTCATGTCCACCGCACGCCGTGGCGCGCCAGCACTTCGCGCACGGCCTCGACCAGGCGCTCCTGCGGCACGGCGAACTGCGCCGGCCGGCGCGCGCGCCATTCCTTGTTGGACTCGATCGCCTCGGCGGCCCTGGCGCCCTCGATCAAATCCTTGATCTGGACGACGCCCTGCGCCTTCTCGTCACCACCCTGGATGACGACGCACGGGCTGTTGCGCTTGTCGGCATACTTGAGCTGCGGCCCCATCCGCCCGGCGCCGAGATAGAGCTCGGCGCGGATGTTTTCCGCGCGCAACGCCTGCACCATTTTCTGGTAGTCGGCGATGCGCTCCTTGTCGAGCACGGTGACGACGACCGGGCCCGGCTGCGCTGTCGTCTTGATCTCGCCGAGATGGGTCAGCGCGGCGAGGAGCCGCGAGACGCCGATCGAGAATCCCGTCGCCGGCACGCTCTCGCCGCGAAAGCGCGCCACTAGCCCATCGTAGCGCCCGCCGGCGCCGACCGAGCCGAAGCGCACCGGCCGGCCGTCGTGGTCCTTGATCTCGAAGGTCAGGTCCACCTCGTAGACCGGGCCGGTGTAGTACTCGAGGCCGCGCACGACACTTGAGTCAAATACGATGCGATCCGGACCAAAACTCAGAGAGCGAACCAACCGCGCTATTTGAGCCAGCTCTTCAATACCTTCATTTCCAGCAAGGCTTGATCCCATCGTCCTGCGCCAATCATCCAAGACGCCTTCAAGATCTCCCAATTCTTCAGCAAGCTGGAACTCAATGTAGTCGAGCACCTGACGAATTTGTTGCGCATCAAGACCGGCGCCCTTGGTGAAGTCTCCGCTTTCGTCCTTGCGGCCCTCGCCAAGCAGGGCCTCGACGCCTGCTCGTCCCAATCGATCATATTTGTCGATTGCCCGCAGCACCGTCAGCCTACTTCCCGCGCTGGATTCCCCGCCGAGCCCGATCGCCTCCAGCACGCCATCGAGCACCTTGCGGTTGTTGACCTTCACCACGTAGCTGCCGCGCGGGATGCCGAGTTTTTCCATGGTGTCGGCGGCCAGCATGCACATTTCGGCGTCGGCGGCCGGCGAGGCGGAGCCAACGGTGTCGGCATCGAACTGCATGAACTGGCGAAAGCGTCCCGGTCCCGGCTTCTCGTTGCGAAACACCCAACCGTAGCGATAGCTGCGATAGGGTTTGGGCAGCGAATCGAAATTCTCCGCCACGTAGCGCGCGAGCGGCGCGGTCAAATCATAGCGCAGCGACAGCCACTCGTCGTCATCCTGGAAGGAAAACACGCCTTCGTTCGGGCGGTCCTGGTCAGGCAGGAATTTTCCCAGCGCATCGGTGTATTCGATCGCCGGCGTCTCCACCGCCTCGAAGCCGTAGCGCTCGTAGACCTCGCGGATCGTCTCGATCATGCGGCGCGTGGCCGCGATCTCGCCCGCGCCGCGGTCGGCAAGCCCGCGCGGCAGCCGCGCCTTCAGCCTGTTGGTCTTCTCGGCCATCGTCGTTCTGCCAGACGCGCGGTGGTAGCAGCAGCCCCTCAGCGCGGCAAGGACGCGGCAGACGCGTGTCCGGTCAGTTGAGCGCGGTCGTCGAGGCGCGGGCGAGTTCTTGCGCCAGCTCCTCGACGATCTTGGTCGACGGGAAGAACTTCTTGAGCTCGCCGCGCGGGTCGGCGCGCCAGGCCGGCTGCAGCTCGATCAACCGCTCGAGCGATTGACGCACCAGCGTCTTATCGGCGCGCTTGGAGGCAACGAGCGTGCGCGCCAGGTGGCCGAGCGGGAACGTTTTGGTCGGCAGGCGATCGGCATAGGTCGCAGCCTTGGCGATGTCGTCGCTCAGGTAGGAGGCGAGAAACCGCGCAAAATCATACTCGGTCTGGCGGATCGCGCCGGTGTCGGAAATCTCGTCGAGCAGCACGGTGCCCTCGTCGATCTCGCCGAGCGCGATCAGGTCGAAGGCGTACCGGATGCGGCCGGTCGGATCGTTCGGGTTGAGCGCGAGCGCGGTCTTGCCGGCAGCCAAGCCTTCCGCGATCGCGCCGCGGGCGATCAGCACGTCGAGCAGCACGTAATGGGCGCGCGCGCTGTCGGGTTTCAGCTCGATCGCCCGCCGCGCCATCTGCAGCGCCCGCTCGAGCGCGGCGGGATCGCCCGGGCGCTCGCCCAGCCCGAACTGGTACTCGCGCAGATAGACGCTGGCGAGCAGCGCGAAGCCGCCGGCAAAGGTCGGGTCCTCCGCCACCGCGCGCTCGAAACAGGCGCGCACGCCGCCATGCAGCGCCGGGTCGAAGCTGCGCCAGTAGTCGCTGGCTTCAACCACGCAGCGGTAGCGCGGATCGGCGTCGCGCGCGACGGCGAGCTTGATGCGCTCGCGTGCCTGGATGACGCCGAACTGCTGGAACAAAGTCGTCGCCACCTCGCGCACCGCCGGAGACTTCGTCGCGCGCGGATCGGCGGCGAGATCGAGGTGCTCGTAGGTGCGCGACCACACCATGGTGCCGTCGAGGGCGTCGACGACCCGGAACGACAGGTTGAAGGTGTTGTCCGAATTGTACTCGATCGTCGAGGAGAAGCGGTAGTCCGGCGCCATCGGCGGCGCCACGCGCGGCACGGTGGCCACCACGTCGCCGGCGGCGAGCCGATGGTCGGAAACAATCGTGACATCGTCGAAACGCGCGAATGTGTCGCGCAGCCGATCGTAGAGCGGGGCGGTGGTGACCGCCGGCGCGGCGGGCGCGCCGACCACCGCGATCTGCTCGACGAATACCACCGGGCCGACCGGCCGCCCGCGCCAGCGCTGGGCGGTGGTTTCCGGCGCGCCCGCGGTCACAAAGGTCTGTTTGCGCGTGAGCGGGTTGCCGAAATACCACAGCTCGACCGCGCCATAGACGAAGGCGCCGAGCAGAACGAGAGCGAGCGCCGCCGCGTAGCGTCGAGCGTTGGTCGCGAGATTTCGCGCCAGCGCGCGCAATTGGCCGGGTGGTCTCGCCGGCGCGCGCGCCACCGTGCGGCGGGTGAACGAGGGCACATAGCCGCGGGCCGGGATTTCAATGCCAATGGGATCATCGGCTCCGGTCTCGGCATAATAGCGCTCCAGTGCGCGCCGCAGCCGTCCGGCCTCGACCCGCACGATCGCATCGGTCTTTGGATTGAAGTCCTCGCTGCGGCCCAGCGCCTTGACCGCGATGGTGTAGCCCTTGATGTCTTCGACGTGGCCGGACAGCGCTGATTCGACGATGAATTTCAGGAACGCCGCCAATTGTGGCGAGCTGCGCAGCGCCGCGCTGTTCACGATCCGCTCGAGCGCCGCGCGCACTTCCTGCCCGCTCGGGTGGCCGAGCCTGTTCGCACCAAAGCTCACAACGGTTTCCCCCTACCGTTCGCTATGGCCTGCCCCCGCCGGGACGGGAGCGAATGAAACGCAGTCGTCACTCAGTCCGCCCGCTTCCGGGTCGTTGATTCGCGAGGATAGCGCGTTTTTAACGATTGCGAAAAGCCATCCTTGCAATGAAACACAATAGAAATTTAACTGACAATTTTTACTTAACGTGGCGGCACGCGCACTCGGCGGCTGTGCCCCCCTCCGTATGCGCTTGGTAGTAGTACAGAACCGCAACATCTAGTCACCCCTACGCCGTCCACCCCAATAGGGCAGGGTCGGTGCTGACGCCGAGCAGGCCGGCAAATCCGCCCCTCGGAGCCCGCGTCTTCTCCCCTCTTTCGTTAACCTGATGTTAACCTTTGAGTCCACCGAGTTGGCTAACTAGGAGCCCACCATGGCGCCTGTCGAGCGTACCACGACCGACCGCACACGGTCCGACGAACTCGCCGCTTATTGGCTCCCTTTCACCGCTAACCGAGCCTTCAAGATGGCGCCGCGCCTGCTGGCGGGTGCGAAAGACATGTATTATCGTACGGCGGAGGGAGGGCGCGTGCTGGACGCCACGTCCGGACTGTGGTGCTGCAACGCCGGACACAATCGCGACCCCATTGTCGCCGCCATCCAGCAGCAGGCGGCCGAACTCGACTACGCGCCGCCGTTCCAATTCGCCCATCCCAAGGCGTTCGCGCTCGCCCGGCGGCTCGCGGCGCTCGCGCCCGGCGACCTCGACCACGTCTTCTTCACCAATTCGGGCTCGGAGGCGGTCGATACCGCGCTCAAAATCGCGCTCGCCTATCATCACGTGCGCGGGGAGGGCGCGCGCACCCGGCTGATCGGACGCGAGCGCGCCTACCACGGGGTCGGCTTCGGCGGCGTCTCGGTGGGCGGCATCGCCAACAACCGCCGATTCTTCGGTCCGCTGCTTCCCGGCGTCGATCATCTGCCGGCGACCTACGACCGCGAGCGGCAGGCCTTCACCACGGGCGAGCCGGAATGGGGCGCGCATCTGGCCGACGAGTTTGACCGCCTGGTCGCCTTGCACGGCGCCGACACGGTCGCCGCCGTCATCGTCGAGCCGATGGCGGGCTCGACCGGCGTGCTGCCGCCGCCGAAAGGATATCTCCAGCGCCTGCGCGCCATCTGCGACAAGCACGGGATTCTGCTCATCTTCGACGAGGTGATCACCGCCTTCGGGCGCCTCGGCCGCGCCTTTGCCGCCGAGCGCTACGGAGTCGTTCCCGACATGATGACGTTCGCCAAGGGCGTCACCTCCGGCACCGTTCCCATGGGCGGCGTGACCGTGCGCCAGCCGATCCATGACGCCTTCATGCAGGGGCCGCGCCACGCGATCGAGCTGTTCCACGGCTACACCTATTCGGCGCACCCGCTCGCCTGCGCGGCCGGGCTGGCGACGCTCGACCTTTACCGCGACGAGGCGCTGTTCGCGCGCGCGCAGGCGCGCGAGCCGGTATTCGCCGAGGCGGCGATGGGCCTGAAAGGACTGCCGAACGTGCTCGACATCCGCGTCGTCGGCCTCGCCGCCGGCATCGACCTCGCGCCTGTCCCCGACGAGCCCGGCGAGCGCGGCTACGCCGCCATGGAGAAGGCGTTTCACCAAGAGGACCTGCTCGTCCGTGTCACCGGCGACACGATCGCGATCAGCCCGCCGCTGATCGCGAGCGAGGGCGAGATCGCCGACATTTTCGAAAGGCTCGCCCGCGTCATTCGCGCGGTCGCCTGACGCGGCCCTCGGCGCAATGTCGCGGTGGCCGCCGGCCGGGCGCTACCGGCGCGCCGATTGCGCTGCGTCAAGATGCCGGCCTGATCCAAGCGGCTATATGGCAATGGATGGCTTGATCGTGTGATCACCGGCCGCTGTGCCGGCGATGCGCGGTCAAGGTGCAAGAAGCGGAGAGCGCCCGTGGCCTGGCGCAGCACTTGGCTCTGGATTGGCGCCCTCGCCCTGGTGGCGGGG
>DATBWJ010000330.1:0-5697 GCA_036514935.1 Xanthobacteraceae bacterium | reverse complement strand
GCGGCGCGCCCCAAGCAATGACTCCATCCCAGCGCCGCGAGCGACACATGATAGGGTCAAATCTCTTGCTCCCGCAATGAGCTGGACGGACAATACGGGACTATTCGGACACCCCTCGCCGGCCGGAAAAATCGCCGCTATGGTGGCGCCGGAGTCGATTGCATATGAATACCCTCAACCTCCCCCGTCCCGCCTGGATGACCGAAGACCTCGTGCTGCTCGAAGAGCAGGCGCGGCGCTTCATCGTCGGCGAGTTCGCGCCGCATTTCGATGAGTGGAACGAGCAGGGCATGTACCCGCGCGAGGTGTGGACACAGGCCGGCGCGGCGGGCCTGTTATGCGCGGGCATTCCACAGGAATACGGCGGCGCCGGCGGCTCGTTCGCGCACGAGGCGGTGATCGACCGCGAGCTCAGCCTCGCCGGCTTCGATTCCTTCGGCGGGCCGCTGCATTCCACGATTGTCGCGCCCTACATCCTGCGCTACGGCACCGAGGAGCAGAAGCGGCGCTGGCTGCCGAAGCTTGCCACCGGCGAGTGTGTGGGCGCGATCGCCATGAGCGAGCCGGGCGCCGGCTCCGATCTGCAGGCGGTCCGCACGACGGCGGTCAGGAAGGGCAACCGCTACCTGCTCAACGGCTCGAAGACCTTCATCACCAACGGCCAGCATGCCAATCTCATCATTGTCGTCGCCAAGACCGATCCGACCGAGCGCGCCAAGGGCGTCTCGCTGATGGTGGTGGAGACGGACGATGCGCCCGGCTTCCGGCGCGGGCGCAAGCTCAAGAAGCTCGGGCTCGACGCCGCCGATACCTCGGAACTGTTCTTCGAGGACGTCTCGCTGCCGGCGGAAAACCTGCTCGGCCTCGAGGAAGGCCAGGGCTTCGCCCAGCTCATGCAGGATTTGCCGCAGGAGCGGCTGCTGGTCGCCGTGCGCGCGGTGGCGATGATGGAGCGCGCGCTGGCGGAGACCGTCGACTACGTCAAGCAGCGCCAGGCGTTCGGCAAGAAGATCATCGAGTTCCAGAACACCCAGTTCGTGCTCGCCGAGTGCAAGAGCGAGGCGACCATCGCCAAGGTGTTTCTCGACCACTGCATCGGCCGCCATCTCGACGGCGCGCTCGACACCGTGACCGCCTCGATGGCGAAGTACTGGATGACGGATACCCAGGGCAGGATCATCGACCGCTGCCTGCAATTGTTCGGCGGCTACGGCTATATGGAGGAGTATCCGATCTCGCGCATGTACCGCGACGCGCGCGTCATGCGCATCTATGCCGGCACGAATGAGATCATGAAGCTGGTGATCGCGAGGAGTTTGTAGAAACCATCCTCGTCATTGCGAGGAGCCAAACGGCGACGAAGCAATCCCGCTGTCATGGTTCGCGATTGCTTCGCTTCGCTCGCAATGACAGCGGAATAGGAGAGGCCCATGCCCGACGCATACATCTACGATCACGTCCGCACCCCGCGCGGTCGCGGCAAGCCGGACGGCGCGCTGCACGAGGTGACCGCGCTCGCGCTCGCCGCGCACGTGCTCAGCCAGATCAGGCGACGCAACGACCTCGACCCCAAGCTGCTCGACGACGTCGTAATGGGCTGCGCCGAGCCGGTCGGCGAGGCCGGCGGCGTCATCCCGCGCGCGGCCGCGCTCGCCGCCGGCTTTGGCGACGGCGTGCCGGGCGTGCAGATCAACCGCTTCTGCGCCTCGGGCCTCGACGCCGTCAACTTCGCCGCCGCCAAGGTCATGGCCGGCCAGAACGACGTGACGATCGGCGGCGGCGTCGAATCCATGAGCCGCATCGGGCTCGGCGCCTCGGGCGGCTCCTGGCCGATGGACCCCTCGCTGGCGATCAAGACCTACTTCATGCCGCAGGGCATTTCGGCCGACCTGATCGCCACCAAGCACGGCTTCTCGCGTGACGATGTCGACGCCTACGCGGTCGAGAGCCAGCGCCGCGCCGCCCAGTCCTGGGACAACCGCTATTTCGACCGTTCGATCGCGCCGGTGAGGGACGTCAACGGCATCACGCTGTTGGCCAAGGACGAGCACATGCGGCCTTCGACCACCATGCAGTCGCTCGCCGCGCTGCAGCCCTCGTTCGTGCAAATGGGCGAGCTCGGCGGCTTCGATGCGGTCGCCACCCAGGCCCATCCGGAGGTCGAGTTCATCAACCACGTCCACCACGCCGGCAACTCGTCGGGCATTGTCGACGGCGCCGCCGCCGTGCTGATCGGTTCCAGGGCCGCCGGCCGGGCGGCCGGCCTGAAGCCGCGGGCCAAGATCAAGGCCTTCGCCAACATCGGCAGCGAGCCGGCCATCATGCTGACCGGCCCCATCGACGTGACCAAGAAGGTGCTCAAGAAGGCCAAGATGACGCTCAAGGATATCGACTTGTTCGAGATCAACGAGGCCTTCGCGTCGGTGGTGCTGCGCTACATGCAGGCCTTCCGCCTCGATCCCAAGAAGGTCAACGTCAACGGCGGCGCCATCGCCATGGGCCACCCGCTCGGCGCCACCGGTGCCATGATCTGCGGGACCGTGCTCGACGAGCTCGAACGGCGCGATCTTGAGACCGCGCTGGTCACGCTGTGCATCGGCGCCGGGATGGGAACGGCGACCATCATCGAGCGGGTGTAGTTTTTTCCTCAGCCTGTGACGGCGTCCAATGCCCAAGATCGACATGGCGAAGGCCGCGCTGCGCAAAGCCAGCGTGTACCCGGCCGAGTTCCAACAAGCGGTGCGCGGGCGCGAGAGGTCCGTGCTCGGGGATGTCGCCCGACTGAGCCAGTTCGGGGTCAACCTCACGCGGCTGAAGCCCGGCGCGGCCTCTGCGCTGCGCCACTGGCACGAGCGCGAGGACGAGTTCGTCTACATTCTCGAAGGCGAGGTCGTGCTGATCGAGGACGGCGGCGAGACGCTGCTGCGCGCGGGCGAGGCCGCCGGCTTCAAGGCCGGCGTCGCCGACGGCCATTGCCTGGTGAACAGGTCGAGCCGCGAGGCGCTCTACCTCGAAATCGGCACGCGCGCCGAGCGCGAGCGCGTGCATTATTCCGACGTCGATCTCGAGCTTGTGCGCGAGGAGACCGGCGCCCTGACGTTCACGCACAAATCCGGCGAACCCTACCCATGAGGAGCGAGGCCATGACCAACTTCACGCTCGACATCGATGCCGACGGCATCGCCCTCATCACCTGGGACATGCCCGGCCGCTCCATGAACGTGCTCAACGCCGAGGTGATGGACGAGCTTGCCGCCCTGGTCGACCAGACCACCGCGAATGCCGCGGTCAAGGGCGTGGTCGTGGCCACCAGCAAGGATTCCTTTTCGGGCGGTGCCGACCTCACGCTCCTGCAGACGCTGGGCGAGCGCTACAAGGCGGCCGTGGCCGCGATGGGCGAGGAAGCCGCCGCCGCCCAGTTCTTCGAGGAAGGCCGCAAGCCGTCCCTCATCTACCGGCGCATCGAGACCTGCGGCAAGCCGTGGGCGGCCGCCATCCACGGCACCGCCGCCGGCGGCGGGTTCGAGCTGGCGCTCGCCTGCCACTACCGCGTCGCCAGCGACGACCCCAAGACGCGCGTCGGCCTGCCCGAGGTCAAGGTGGGGCTGTTCCCCGGCGCGGGCGGAATCGTCCGCCTCTCGCGCATGCTGGCGCCGGGCGAGGCGCTGCAATACCTGATCAAGGGCGAGCTGTTGCGGGCCGACCGCGCCAAGGCGATGAAGCTGGTCGACGCGGTGGTTCCGCGGGCCGACCTCGTGAAGACCGCCAAGCAGTGGATTAAGGCGGGCGGCAGCGCGAAGAAGCCGTGGGACACGGACGGGTTCCGTCAGCCGGGCGGGGCGGTCTATTCGAAGGCCGGCATGATGACGTTTACGGCCGCCAACGCCATCTACCGGCGCGAGACCTACGACAACTATCCGGCCGCGCGCGCCATCATGCAGGTGGTCTACGAAGGCCTGCTGGTGCCCTTCGATGTCGCGCTGCGCATCGAGTCGCGCTGGTTCGCGAAAATCCTGCGCTCGCCGGAGGCGGCGGCGATGATGCGATCGCTGTTCATCTCCATGCAGGATCTCAACAAGGGGGCGCGGCGGCCGGCGGGCGTGCCGCCGACGCAGATCAGGCGGCTCGGCATCATCGGCGCCGGCTTCATGGGGGCGGGCATCGGCTATGTCAGCGCGCAGGCCGGCATGTCCGTCGTGCTGATCGACCGCGACCAGGCCAGCGCGGACAAGGGCAAGGCGGTGGCCGACAAGCTCATCAGCGAACAGGTCAATCGCGGGCGCGCGAGCGCGGCCGAGCGCGAGGCGTTGCTCGCGCGCATCGAGACGAGCGCGGACTACGGCGCGCTCAAGGACTGCGACTTCGTCATCGAGGCGGTGTTCGAGGACCGCAAGGTCAAGGCCGAGACCGTCAAGAAGGCGCAGGACATCATCGGCGAGAAGGTGGTGTTCGGCTCGAACACCTCGACGCTGCCCATCACCTCGCTTGCCCGGGAGTTCAACGACCCCTCGCGCTTCATCGGCATCCATTTCTTCTCGCCGGTCGAGAAGATGATGCTGGTGGAGATCATCCTCGGCAAGCAGACCGGCGATGCCGCACTCGCCGCCGCGCTCGACTTCGTGCGCGCGATCAAGAAGACCCCGATCGTGGTCAACGACTCGCGCGGGTTCTACACCTCGCGCGTGGTCGGCACCTACATCCGCGAAGGCCACCTGATGCTGATGGAGGGCGTGCCGCCCGCGATGATCGAGAACGTCGCGCGCATGGCCGGCATGCCGGTCGGCCCGCTTGCGCTCAATGACGAGGTGGCGGTCGACCTCGCGTGGAAAATCCTCAAGGCGACCGAAGCCGATCTCGGGCCGCAGGCGGTCGATCCGCGCCAGAAGGCACTGCTCCAGGAAATGGTTGAAAAGCGCGGGCGCTACGGCCGCAAGAACGGCAAGGGCTTCTACGATTATCCCGAGAAAAGCCCGAAGCGGCTGTGGCCTGGCCTTGCGGACCTGCCGGCCAAGAAGCGTGATCCCGACAGGATCAACGTCCAGGAGCTCAAGAATCGCCTCTTGGGCGTGCAGGCGCTGGAGACGGCGCGCTGCGTCGAAGAAAGGGTGGTCACCGACATGCGCGAGGCGGACGTCGGCTCGATCCTCGGTTTTGGATTTGCGCCCTATGCCGGCGGCACGCTGAGCTACATCGACATGATGGGAGCCAAGCGCTTCGTGGAGGTCTGCCGCAGGCTCGAACGAAAGCACGGCGAGCGCTTCAAGCCGCCAAAGCTCTTGGTCGACATGGCGGCCAAGGGCGAGACGTTCTATGGCCGCTTTGCGCCGGGCGAAGGGACCGCCGCGCGAGCGTGATTCCGGCCTGACAACTTGCGCCTTTCGGACGGCGCGCGATCAGGAGCGCGCAATGGCGCTTGGCCGAGGTCCTGCGAGCCGGTAGTTCTTCGGCATGTCCGACGCAGCGCGCTCCTTCCTGCAGTGGCGTGCGATTCCAGCCGGCGTGTGGGCGCTCGGGCTGGTCTCGCTGTTGATGGACCTGTCCTCGGAGATGATCCACGCGCTGCTGCCGCTCTATCTCGTCACCGTGCTCGGGGCCTCGACCCTCACCGTCGGCATTATCGAGGGCATCGCGGAGGCGACCGCCTCGATTGTGAAAATCTTCTCCGGCGCGCTGAGCGACCGGCTGGGCAAGCGCAAG
>DATBWJ010000329.1:0-2111 GCA_036514935.1 Xanthobacteraceae bacterium | reverse complement strand
AGACGCAAGGGCACGCCGCCGGCAACCAGCGGAACGCCGGCGGCGAGCGCGTCCGCCACCCGGTCGAGCCGGAGCATCGCAAGGCCGTGACCCGCCGCCGCGGAGCCAAAGGTGCCGACCGCCCGGTCCGCGGCCGTCACGGGGGCGCCGGCCTCGGGCGCGCCGCCGTCGTAGGCGACCGGCAGAATGCGGGTGCGCGCGGTGCCGCGATGCTCCATGCGCGAGACCACCTCCTGCCCCACATAGCAGCCCTTGTCGAAGTCGACGCCGGCAAGCTGGTCCATGTTGGCCTCGTGCGGAAAGGCGTCGCCGTAAATGAAATCGAGCCCGCCGCGCGGTATGCCAAGGGCGATGCGATGGGCCTCGTAATGGGCGGCATCGACCAGATCGGCGGCCAGATCAGCCGCAGCCTCGGCGGCAAGGTCCGGCGAGAGCACGACGCGCAGGCCGAGTTCGGCCAAGCGCGGGTCGCGGTAGCACAGGCCGCACTCGGTGTGGCCGGTGCCCTGCCATGCCGCGAGCACCGCCAGCGTGTCCGAAAGGTCCTCGACCACCACCTTCGCCCGCAGCTTGTAGAACGCAAGCTTGGCGGACAGGCTCGCGGCGAGCGCGCGCGGACAATCGAGAAAGAGGGCGCCGCCATCCTCGGCGGGCGCCTGCGCGACGATGCAATCGACGACGATCTTACCCTGCGGCGTCAGCAAAGCGGCATAGCGCGCACGCTCGGGCGTCACCGTGCCGATATCGGCGGTGAGCAGTCCGTTCAGGAACTGGCGCGCGTCGTCGCCTGCGACCCTGACGACGCCGCGGTCGGCAAGCTGCGCGGCCTTCATGGCAAGTCTTGTCAAGCGATGCCATGCAACGTAAGGCGCTTCTGAACGCTTCTCAAGGGCGGGCATGGCCGAAACCTACGATCTGGTCCTCAAGGACGGGCTCGTCGTCAACCACGACGGGGAAGCCGTGCGCGATCTCGGCGTGAGCGGCGGGCGGATCATGGCGATCGGCCATCTCGCAAGGGCCGCCGCCGGCGAAGTCGTCGACTGCCGCGGCCTCCACATCCTGCCGGGCGTCATCGATACGCACGTGCATTTCCGCGAGCCGGGCGCCACCCATAAGGAGGATTTTGAGACCGGCTCGCGGGCGGCGGTGCTCGGCGGAGTGACCGCGGTGTTCGAAATGCCGAACGCCCATCCCGCGACCACCAGCTCGCAAGCCCTGGCCGACAAGGTCAGGCGCGGCCACCGCCGCATGCACTGCGACTTCGCCTTCTACGTCGGCGCCACGCGTGAGAACGTGGACGACCTGCCCGAACTCGAGCAGTTGCCGGGCTGCGCCGGGGTCAAGGTGTTCATGGGCTCTTCGACCGGCTCGCTCCTCGTCGAGGACGACGAGGGGGTGCGCGCCATCTTGCGCAGGATCCGGCGGCGCGCCTCGTTCCACTCGGAGGACGAGTTCCGGCTGCGCGAGCGGGCGGACCGGCGCATCGTCGGCGATCCGCGCTCGCACCCGGTCTGGCGCGACGAACTGGTCGCGCTTACCTGCACCAAGCGCTTGATCGCGCTCGCGCGCGCGGCCGGCAAGCGCGTCCATGTGTTGCATGTGACGACGCGGCAGGAAATGGCGTTCCTGAAGGATCACAAGGATGTCGCCTCGGTCGAAGCGACGCCGCATCACCTCACGCTGGAGGCGCCGGACTGCTACGAGCGACTCGGCGCGTTTGCCCAGATGAACCCGCCGGTGCGCGGCGAAGCGCACCGCACGGCGCTCTGGCAGGCGGTGGCACAGGGCATTGTCGACATGGTCGGCTCCGATCATGCCCCCCACACGCGGGAGGAAAAGCAAAAAACCTATCCCGACACGCCCGCAGGCATGCCGGGGGTCCAGACCCTGGTCCCGCTCATGCTCGACCATGTCAATGCCGGGCGATTGACGCTGCAACGGTTCGTCGATCTGACCAGCGCCGGCCCGCAGCGGCTGTTCGGCATCGCGCGCAAGGGACGCATCGCGGTCGGCTACGATGCGGACCTCACCATCGTCGACCTCAAGCGCCAGCACACCGTCGCCAATGACTGGATCGCCTCGCGCTGCGGCTGGACGCCCTACGACGGGCG
>DATBWJ010000328.1:0-5738 GCA_036514935.1 Xanthobacteraceae bacterium | reverse complement strand
CGGATGACGCGCTCGTTGCCGGCAACGATCGCCTTGCCGCCGTCGCGCGCCTCGGTGTTGGCGATGAGGATGAACCGGTTGACGAGCCGCGCAGTCTGCGGATCGCGCAGCACGAAGCACTTCTGGTTGTTGCGAATGGTCGTGCGGATCACCTCGGGCGGCATCCTCAGAAAGGCCTCGTCGAAGGAGCCCATCAGGACCACCGGCCATTCGACCAGGCCGGCCGCCTCCTCGATGAGCGCCTCGTCCTCGACAAGCTCAAAACCTTGCGCGAAGGCGAGAGTCTTGGCGTCGTCGCGGATCGCGTGCTTGCGCCGCTCGGGATCGAGGATGACGCAGGCTTTTTCCAGCTTTTCGACGTAGTCGGCAAAGCGCCTCACCGTGATCGGCTGCGGCGCGCGGAAACGATGGCCATAGGTCGTGTTAGCGGCAGCCACGCCGTCGACGGAAAACGGCACGATTTCCGGCTCCTCGGTCTCCGGCCCGAAGGTTGCGACGATGGAGTGGAGCGGCCGGACCCAGGTCAGCGCGCCCGACTTCCCCGAGGCGGGGCCCCATCGCATTGCCTTGGGCCAGGGAAACGCGCGCACCACCGCCGGCAGGATTTCCGCCAGCACCTCGATCGCCGGCCGGCCCGGCTTCTCGATCTGTGCGACGTAGAAGTCGCCCTTCTTGTCCTTCTGGACCGTCGCCTCGCTCAGCGAGGCGAGCCCGGCGCTCTTGAGGAAGCCCTGGATCGCGCCCTGCGGCGCGCCGACGCGCGGACCCTTGCGCTCCTCCTTGAGGTCGGGCTGGCGAGCCGGAATGCCCTGCACGAACAGCGTGAGCCGCCGCGGCGTCGCGAACGCCTTGGCGCCCTCGTAGACGAGCCCGGCATCGACCAGCCGGCCGGTCACCATCCGTTTGAGGTCCTCCGCCGCGCGCGCCTGCATGCGGGCGGGAATTTCCTCGGAGAAGAGTTCGAGCAGAAGGTCGGGCATCGAGCCTCCGTCTAGCTGGACTGGGGTTAAGATCAAAATTATGCCTCTTGACAAATCTGGTCATTTAGTACATTTATTACATGCAGTTAATGTCATACGTGAAATGGTCGTGTGTCGGAGGCCGCAATGAACAACATCCTCATTTCCTCGCCCGATGAAGCCCACCAGAATATCTATAAATACCAAGAGGAGGCAAAGTCGGATTCCCGGCTGCGCGAACGCGCCGGATACGTCCAGTCCTGGTACGCAATCAAGGACTCCGCTGGGCAATGGCGGTTTGCGCCGAGCAAATTCATTGGCTACCGCGCTGCGAGCGCGAAGAAATACCTGTCCGGTTCGGGACCACAGGGCCCGCTCGACGGCCGGCAGACGGAACGCATCCTGGCAGAATGGTTCACGGTCGCCAAACGGGGCACCCGCCTTGAACGTGAGCTCTCGGACGCATTGCGCAAGTTTCTAGCACTGCTGGATCAAGTGCCGAACGCACGCGCTCGGATCAACGTTCCAATCGCCGAACTCGAAGGTCCGATTGGAGATTCAAGGACGTCGGAAAAACTCTTAGGCCGCATCGCGTCGGACCCCCGCATTTGCGGCGGACGCCCCTGCATCAAAGGAACGAGAATGCGCGTGTCCGATATCGTTGAAGCATTTGCACAAGGCGCGACGCGCGAGGAACTGCTGCGAGACTTCGACTACCTGACAGCCGAAGACCTGACCGCCGCGCTACTCTACGCCGCGCAGGCGACTGACCATCGCGTCGTCCGCAGCGCGTAATGACTCGCTTTATTATTGACGCGCAATTGCCCCCGGCCTTGGCCGAACGTCTCACCCGGCAAGGATATCCATCGGAGCACGTGACGCGGATTGGGCTCGGCGTAGCTCCAGATGAAGAGATTTGGAATTTCATAACGCGAAGCGGTGCCGTGCTGATGACCAAGGACGAGGACTTCGTCACCATGGCGCGGGCGGAGTCCGACGGACCGCAAGTGGTTTCGATTCGGCTCGGAAACATTGCGAACAACGCGCTGTGGACTGCCCTTGAGCGGGTCTTGGACGAAATCATCGAGTCACTGAACGCGGGCGAGACGATCGTTGAAGTCATTTGAGACGGCGAGCACATCGCTGTGCCACCCCTCACAATTTCTTATGGCTGCCGTCGCACAATGGTTTCTTCCCCGAGCGCTTGCAGGCGCAGAACCAGACTTTTTCGCTCCTCTCAGCCGTGAACTCGATGGGGGTCAGCGAGGTGATCTTGTGCGAGCCGTCGCAAAAGGGCTGCTTGTGCGAGCGGCCGCACGCGCACCACCAGTAGGTCTTGCCGGCCTCGACATCGATCACGACCGGCGCGCGGCCGCCGACTTCGGGCACCTCGCTCATTCAAGCCCACCTGCCGGCGTCCTCAACCATGCCTCGCCGCATGCCTTGGCGAGTTCGCGCACGCGCAAAATGTAGCTTTGGCGCTCGGTCACCGAGATGACGCCGCGCGCGTCGAGCAGGTTGAACACGTGGCTCGCCTTGATGCACTGGTCATAGGCCGGCAGCGCCATCAAATGGCGGCGTTTGTTGCCGTTCGCCCAGCCAGCGTCGAGATACTTCCTGCACGCGGCCTCGGCCATGCGGAACTGCTCGAACAGCATGGCGGTGTCGGAGTGCTCGAAATTATGGCGCGAGTATTCCTGCTCGGCCTGCAGGAAAACGTCGCCATACGTGACCCGCTCCGTGCCGTCGCGGCCGTTGAAGTTGAGCCCAAAGACATTGTCGACGCCCTGCACGTACATGGCGAGCCGTTCGAGCCCGTAGGTGATCTCGCCCATGACCGGCGCGCATTCGAGGCCGGCGACCTGCTGGAAATAGGTGAACTGCGTGACCTCCATGCCGTCGCACCAGCACTCCCAGCCGAGCCCCCACGCGCCGAGCGTCGGGCTTTCCCAGTCGTCCTCGACGAAGCGGATGTCGTGCACCGTGGCGTCGATGCCGATGGCGGCAAGCGAGCGCAGATAGACATCCTGGATGTCGGGCGGCGACGGCTTCAGCACCACCTGGAATTGGTAGTAGTGCTGCAGCCGGTTCGGATTTTCGCCGTAACGGCCGTCCTTTGGCCGGCGCGAGGGCTGCACATAGGCGGCCTTCCACGGCCGCGGTCCGAGCGCGCGCAGGGTGGTGGCCGGATGAAAGGTGCCCGCCCCCACCTCCATGTCGTAGGGCTGCAGGATCACGCACCCGTAATCCGCCCAAAATTTTTGCAGCGCCAGAATGAGGCCCTGGAACGAGCGCCGAGGGTCCAAGGACTCGGGGCGCGTCTCGGTGAGGAGATCGGACATGGTTGCACGCTCGAAGCGGGCGCGGACCCTATCGACCGGCCCTGCGGGGGTCAAGGAGAGGCGCAAGCTTGGCGCGGCGCGGCGCCGGCGCGCCTTTTGCCTTAACCGCGTGATAACCGATTAACGTGCCGCTAAGGCTCGCGTGAAATTACGCCCGAGCGGGCAGAGCCGCCGCGTGCCGATTTACGCGGTCTTGAATTACCGCGGCCATCATCCCTGCCACCAGAACTAACCGGAGTACCGGGATGGTGACCTTCGCCATTATCGGGGCGGTGCTGCTGACGCTGCTGATCGCGCCGCTCTTCGGCTACGAAAAGCCGGTCGCCCGCCACTGATGGCGACGCGGCGTCGCGTTCAGCGGCACCGTCGATCGTGTCGATCAGTCGGGCTTGAACCCAAAAGGCCGGCGTCGCGACCAAGCGGACAGCGGAGGCTCGCAATGTCCGCGTTCATCGTCATCGGAATCGCCCTGCTCGTGCTCATGGTTGCGCCGTTGTTCGGGCGCAACCGACGCCTCGTTCGATAGATTCTAGGCTCAATCGGGCCGGTAGATGCCGGTCCGTGGATCGCGCCGCAAAGTGGGCAGGTCCTTGCCGGCAGCCTCGTCAACGGGCGCCTCGCGCCGATGCAGAATGGCATTGACCCGGCGCCATTCCCGGACCAGGGCACGCGCCGCCACCACGGCCCCAACAGCGCTCACGGTCCACGCGATGATCGGCGCGATCGGCGGCAATGTGTTCTCCTACAGCCCGTAACGCGCCCACAGCGCTCGCGCTTCGATCGCAGACACGACTTCCTCGGCAAGGCTTGGCCGATCCCACGTGCGACCGGCCGCTTCGGCGCTGGGCGACAGCCGGCCCAACCACCCACGGCTCGACACGATCAAGGGGGTCACCACATCCTCGCCATAGCGCTCGCGCAGCACGGAGCGCAGGTCGCCCAGCCGGTCGACGAGTCCCAACCCGAGCGCCGTGTCCGCAGTCCAGAATTCGCCCGAAAACAGGGTTTTTTCGGGGCCGCTCAGGCGCGTGCCGCGGCTCGCCTTCACCAGACCGATGAAGTTTTCGTGGATGGTCGTCTGGATCACCCGCAACCGCTCGACGTCCTCCGGCTTCTCGGGCAGGAACGGATCGAGCATCACCTTGCGCTCGCCCGAGCTGTAGACCCGCCGTTCGATGCCGATCTTGCTGATCGCTTCGTGGAAGCCGAAAAACGCCCCCACCACACCGATCGACCCGACGATCGAAGAAGGATCGCACACGATTTCGTCGGCGGCGCACGCCATCATGTAGCCTCCGGAGGCCGCCACGTCCTCGACAAAGGCAATGACCGGGAGCTGTTTTTCCGCGGCGAGCTGGCGGATGCGCTGGTAGATCAGGTGCGACTGGGCCGCCGAGCCGCCCGGCGAGTTGATCGCCAGCGCCACCGCCTTGGCGCCCCGGATATTGAACGCCTTGTCGAGCGCGCGCGCGACCCCGGCAAGCGTGAGGCCCGGCTTGAGCGGAGTGACAAAGCCGATCGCGCCGGCCAGCCGCACCACCGGCACGATCGCGACGCCGGCGCGCCATCGGCGCGGGACGATGCGCCTCACCCGGTCGCTCAGGCTCGCCAAGAGCTGCTGCAGGTTCTCATTCGCGGCGGATGTCATTGGTTGGTCATAGGAAAGCCGCTGGGCGGCTTCAAGCTGACGGTCGTTTACCGCAATCGTGATGTATGCGGCCTGGAACGCTTCTTGCTTGCTGCACGTGATTAGTCGTCACCGGGGTCTGCAGCAAACAGGATCGCGCGATGGAGATCAAGCTCCTCATACTGTGCGCGCTGATGGGAGCAATCATGGCCTTTGCGCGCGAGCCGGCGGATCGCGCCGGCGTGCGTCAGCGGATGGCTCATCGCGACATCAAGTGATCGCCGCGCGGCCTGCATCAATGGCGCTCTCGCCCACAGACTGAGCAGTGCCCTCGCCTGGGCAGGATTTGTCGCTGCAGCCTCTTGCGGCCGGTTCAACCGGGCGTCAGCCGAAAACTCTCGCCCTCGCGCAAGACGGCCTCCGCCTCTGGCGTCGTCTGGCCGCTTGCATCGTTGAGAACGAGGCCGGGCAACAACCTCAACGGCGCGCGGCTGCCTTTGGTGGCTGCGAGGAGGAGCCGGATCGCCGGCGCCTTCGGCTTGGGATGAACCGGCAGGATCGCAATGTCGCCAAAGCCGCTTTCAAGGGCGCTGAGAGCCTGTGCCATGGCGTCAGCGCGCTGAATGAACGTGAGGGTTCCGGCGGGGCGGAGCAGCCAGGCCGCCGCCTTTACCCAGCGGGCCAGCGCGGCACCGCCAACATGGGCGGCACGGCGGGCGGCATCGGGCGAGGCCTTGTGCCGCGCGGGGTCATGAAAGGGCGGATTCATCAGCGCGTGATCAAAGGAGGCGGGCGACAGGCCGGCCGCCG
>DATBWJ010000327.1:0-3749 GCA_036514935.1 Xanthobacteraceae bacterium | reverse complement strand
CGCAAGCCGCGCCGCCGCTTCTGCACGCCAACGCTGCGCCGGCGCACCGCCATCCCCTGCGCTTTGTCTGGCAAATGGATGGCGCGCATTGCTTCAGCCTCGACTCGGACGAATTCATCGAGATCGTCGGGCCTGCCACCGCGGCAGCTCTCGGCCGATCGTGGGACGAAATCAACCATGCGTTGGCGCTGGACCCCGCCGGCCGAATCGCTCGGGCGGTCGCCACGCATGATACCTGGAGCGGCATCACCGTCTCTTGGCCGGCCGACGGCAGTTCGGAACGCCTGGAGGTCGAGCTGTCTGGCGTGCCGATCTACGACCAGCAGCACAAGTTCGCCGGCTACCGCGGTCTTGGCGTCTGTCGCGACCTCGATCGCCTCGTCAGCCTGCTGCGGCTGCGCCGAGCAACGCCGGTGAGCGGGCCAAGACCGCAGCTTCCCGCCGCCGAACCCATTGCTGATGAGGCCGGCGAGCCGCAGGCAAGCTACGCGGACGCGCGTGCCGCGGCGGTGGCCATGACTGCCCGCAATGTCGTGCCGTTCCGCGCCGCGCAGCCGGAGAGCGCGCCCGCGCTCAGCCCGGTTGAGCGCAAGGCGTTCCATGAACTGGCGCGCCAGTTGTCGGCGCGCCTTAAGCACGAGGCGGAACCGGGCGAGGCGATGACAGCCGAGCCCGACCAGCCGGCGAGCGATGTTTCCTCGACTGCACCCGAGGACCCTGTCGGCAACGTTGCGGCGGTGCCCGCATCGCAGTTCGACGCGCGCGTACTGCTTGATGGCGGCGTTGACGGCATCCTCATCCTCGATCCGGCGGGCGTCATTGCGTGGGCCAATCGCGCAGCCGGCGTGTTGTTCGGCTACGAGGCGAGCGATCTCGTGGGACTTCCTTTCGCCGAGCTGTTCGCGCCGGAAGGCCGCCGAGCGATCCGGGACGACCTCGCCAGCCTATCAAGCGGGCCTACGGCCCTATCCAGTACAGGCCGCGAGGTGGCCGGGCTCATCCGCGGCACGGGGCTGGCACGGCGGTCGGTGTCGCTGTGGCCGATCGCCGAGAGCGGAGCGGGCTTCGCCGCCATCGTGCGCGACATGACCGCCTGGCAGAATGCCGAGCGCGGCCTGCGCGGCGCCACGCAGCGGGCGGAGGAGGCGCGAGATCGAGCGCAGGCATCGTCCGTCGCCAAATCGGAACTCCTTGCCAGGATCAGCCACGAACTGCGCACCTCGCTCAATTCCGTCGTCGGCTTTTCCGAGACGATGATCGAGGAGCGCTTCGGTCCGATCGGCAACGAGCGCTACCGCAAGTACCTCGCCGACATCCGCCGTTCCGGCGAGCAGATGGTCGCGCTGCTCAACGACATGCTGGACCTCTCGAAAATCGAGACCGGCAAGGCCGCGCTGGGCTTCGAGCACGTCCACCTCAACGAGGTCTTGCAGACCTGTATTACCGAGTTGCAAATTCAAGCCAATCGCGGGCGCGTGTTGATCCGCACGTCGCTGTTGGCCAGCTTGCCGCCGGTCATCGCCGACCCAAAATCGGTGCAGCAGATCGTTCACAACCTGCTCATCAACGCGATCGGGCTGGCGGGCGCGGGCACCCAGGTCATCGTGTCGACGGCCATCGCGCCGTCCGGTCAGGTCGTTGTGCGCGTGCGCTACGCCGGCGCGGCAGCCCGCAAGAAGGACGCCCAGACAGCACCCGAGCCGGCGCCGCCTCCTCGCGCGCAACCAGCCACGCCCGGCCGGGCATTGGGCCTTGCGCTGGTCAAGGGCCTGGCCGAGGCCAATAACGCGACCTTCACCGAAGCCCACGATGGAACGCTGGTCGAAATCGCGTTTTCACCGGCGGGTGCGGCGGGACCGCAGCACCAATAGGCCGCGTTTTGGCGGCGGCGGGCGGCCGGCGATGCACCGGTGAGACAGTTTGACGCAAGCGCGGCGGCGATCGACGCTGCGAGCGGGCGCGGCCGATTCCTGTCGCGACATCAAGCGCCAAGCCGACAGTTTTGAGGCGTTCCAGACTGCCGCTCTTTGGAACTCTTCTATTGTGTTGATCTATCTCAAGAATTCCGCTTGACCTAGTGCTATTCGGTCTCATTAGAAGAAAACGCAATGGATGTCGCGCCGGGGCGCGCGTGTGAGGGACCCGCCATGAAAGTCTCGTTGCGCATCGCCGGCACGCTTGTCGTTACCAGCCTTATGGCGAGCGCGGCCTTCGCCCAGTCCGGCGAGGTCAACGTGTACACCTATCGCGAGACCAAGCTGATCCAGCCGCTGCTGGAGGCCTTCACCGGCGCCACCGGCATCAAGGTCAACGTGATCTCGGCGAGCTCGGGGCTGGAACAGCGCATCAAGAGCGAGGGCACGCACAGCCCAGCCGACGTGCTGTTGACGGTCGATATCGGCCGCCTCGAGGACGCGGTCCAGGCCGGCATTTCGCAGCCGATCAGCTCGCCGCTGCTCGATCAGGTGATCGCGCCGCAATTCCGCGATCCGGAGGCGCACTGGTACGGTGTCTCGTTGCGCGCGCGGGTCGTCTACGCGTCCAAGGACCGCGTGACGCAGAGCGCGATCACCTACGAAGAACTGGCCGAGCCGAAGTGGCGGGGCAAGATCTGCGTCCGCTCGGGCCAGCACATCTATAACAACGCGCTGTTTGCGGCCGTGATCACCAAGTACGGCGTGGACAAGTCCGAGGAATGGCTGCGCGGCCTGAAGGCAAACCTGGCGCAAAAACCCTCGGGCGGAGACCGTGAGGCCGCCCGCGACGTGGCGGCAGGCAAGTGCGACCTCGGCATCGGCAACACCTACTATTGGGCGCTGATGCACGACCGGGAGGCCGACAAGAAGGCGTGGGCCGAGGCGACGAAAGTCATCCTGCCGACGTTCGTCGGCGGCGGCACCCACGTGAACCTGTCGGGCGTGGTGCTGGCCAAACATGCGCCCAACAAGGCGAACGCCATGAAGCTGATCGAGTGGCTGGTCGGCGAGAAGGCGCAGCACATGTATGCGGACATGAACTACGAATATCCGGTCCGCGCCGGCATCGCCCTCAATCCCACAATCGCCGGCTACGGCCCGCTCACGCCCGATCCGATGCCCATTGCCAAGATCGCGCAGAACCGCAAGGCAGCGGCAAATCTTGTCGACAAGGTTGGGTTTGACAACTGACGCCGACACTCTCCGCCGGCCGTTGGTGGCCGCTGCACCTCGCCCACACGCCTCACCCGCTCGCACGGGCATTCGTGATTGCCTTGGCCGCGCTGGCGCTTGCGCCACTCGGCGGCCTCGTGCGTCTGGCCGCCGACAGCGACGCCGAGATCTGGGCACATCTGGCCGCCTACGTACTGCCGCCCGCGCTGGCCAACACGCTGCTGCTGCTGGGCGGGGTGGCCGCGGTTACCGCGGTGGTCGGCGTCGGGACGGCATGGATCGTGACCGCGTTCGAGTTCCCCGGGCGCGCCGCGCTGATCTGGTTGTTGCCGCTGCCGCTGGCATTGCCGACCTACATCGTGGCCTACGTCTACGTCGACATCCTCGACACGCTCGGGCCGGTCCAGCGCGCGTTGCGCGCCACGCTTGGTTGGAGCGCCGAATTTCTCAACGTGCGCTCTCTCGGCGGCGCCGTCCTCGTGATGGGCTTTGTGCTCTATCCTTATGTCTATCTCGGCGCGCGGGCGATGTTTCAGACCCAGAGCGCGGCGACGGTCGAGATGGCTCGCATCTTCGGCGCCGGCAAATGGCGGCTCGCGC
>DATBWJ010000326.1:0-4683 GCA_036514935.1 Xanthobacteraceae bacterium | reverse complement strand
GAGCCGGTCGGACTTGAGCAGCGCAACCCGCTGCTCCCAGCGCTCGCGCTCGGCCTTGGCGTCCGCAAGCTCGCGCGTCAGCTCGGCCATGCGCTGGTCGAGCGCATGGCGTGCCCACAGCCCATGCTGACCGGAATAGGCATTGATTCCGAAATACCCGATCAGCAGGCCTGCCATGGCGTAGAGGGCAAACCCGGTCAGGATGAAGCGCAGCCGCGGGCGGGTGACCATGGCCGGCAACGTGCAACGGGCGTCTTAACGCGCCGCTAACGGGGCGCCGCGCGAGGTCAGCCGAGGGCCTTGAACGCTGCCCGGCCGGCATAGCGCGCCTGCGGTCCCAGTTCCTGCTCGATGCGCAGGAGCTGGTTGTACTTGGCCGTCCGGTCGGAACGGGCGAGCGAGCCGGTCTTGATCTGCCCGCAGTTGGTGGCGACCGCGAGGTCGGCGATGGTGGCATCCTCGGTCTCGCCGGAGCGGTGGGACATGACCGCGCTATAGCCGGCCTTGTGTGCCATCTCGACTGCGGCCAAAGTCTCGGTGAGCGTGCCGATCTGATTGACCTTGATCAGGATCGAGTTGGCCATCCCGCGCCGGATGCCCTCGGCGAGGCGCGCGACATTGGTCACGAACACGTCGTCGCCGACCAGTTGGCATTTTTGGCCGATGAGGTCGGTCAGCGTCCGCCAGCCCTCGAAATCGTCCTCGGCCATG
This sequence comes from Xanthobacteraceae bacterium, assembly GCA_036514935.1. Classification (GTDB taxonomy): domain Bacteria; phylum Pseudomonadota; class Alphaproteobacteria; order Rhizobiales; family Xanthobacteraceae; genus DATBWJ01. Next base: position 3,972 of record DATBWJ010000326.1, on the reverse strand, counting down.
CCATCCTCGATCGAAACGATCGGGTAGCGCGACACGAGGTCGGCGAGATAGTCGGCCTGCTCGACGCGCGAGCGTGTTTTGCCCTCGCCTTCATAGCGATAGGCATCGTTTTTGAAGAACTCGCTTGAAGCGCAGTCAAGCGCCAGCACGACATCGACGCCCGCGCGGTAGCCGGCTTTCTCGATCGCGGCCATGACGAAGGCGAGCGCGGCGTCCGCCGATGGCAGGTCGGGTGCAAAGCCGCCTTCGTCGCCGACATTGGTGTTGTGGCCGGCCGCCTTGAGGGCGCCCTTGAGCGTGTGGAACACCTCGGCGCCCATGCGCAGGCCTTCCGCGAAGCTCGGCGCGCCCACCGGCATGATCATGAATTCCTGAAAATCGATGGGATTGTCGGCGTGCACGCCGCCGTTGATGATGTTCATCATGGGGACCGGCAGCAGGCGCGCCGCCGTGCCGCCGATGTAGCGGTAGAGCGGCAGCCCGTTGGCGGCGGCGGCGGCCTTGGCGACGGCGAGCGAGACGCCCAGGATGGCATTGGCGCCCAGTCGCCCCTTGTTGGGCGTGCCGTCGAGCGCAATCAGGGTCTCGTCGATCTTGACCTGGGCCTCGGCGTCCATGCCGCCGATGGCGTCAAAAATCTCGCAGTTGACAGCGCTGACGGCCTTGGTCACGCCGCGCCCCAGGTAGCGCGCGCGGTCGCCGTCGCGCAATTCCAGCGCTTCGTGCGCGCCGGTGGATGCCCCGGACGGCACCGCGGCGCGGCCGCTCGATCCGTCCTCGAGCACCACGTCGACCTCCACCGTCGGGTTGCCGCGGCTGTCGAGGATTTCGCGGCCGATGATGTCGACGATGGCGGTCATGGCGGCACCCAATGCGGTCTCGCTCGGGCTTCTAGCTCAGGTGCGAGCCCCCGCAAAGCGTTCGGGTGGACGGGGCCGCGCGATCGGTTAACCTGCCCTGCGCCGGAGACCCGTCATGGCCCGCAGATCGCTGCAGCTCGGCAAACCGACCCGCATTCCCGCCTCGCCCGATCAGGCGGTACTCGACCGCGTGCCCAATCCCCATCCCGACACCAACTACGTGGCGCGCTTCACGTTTCCGGAGTTCACCACGCTCTGCCCGGTCACTAGCCAGCCCGACTTCGCCATCCTCGTCATCGACTACGTGCCGCGGCGATGGCTGGTCGAATCCAAGTCGCTCAAGCTCTACCTCAACAGCTTCCGCAATCACGGCGCCTTCCACGAGGACTGCACGGTCGCTATCGGCAAGCGCCTCGCCCGGCTGCTCGTGCCGCGTTGGCTGCGCATCGCGGGCTTTTTTCATCCGCGCGGCGGCATGCCCATCGATGTTTTTTGGCAGACCGGCCGCCTTCCCGCCGGCACCTGGGCGCCCGACCCGGGCGTCGCGCTCTACCGCGGGCGATGAACCAGCCAGATCGCGCAGATCACGCCGGTCGCGATCAGCACCGTTCCCCCGATGACGAAGCTCGCGGTGGTGCCGAGTTCGGCGAATCCAATGCGATAGAAAACCGGCCCAATCGATTGGCCTAGAAAGAAGAACGTCGAATGCATCGCGGCCGCAGTGCTGCGCGCCGCCGGCGCGAGTTCGATGACGACGATCTGGATCACGCCATGGAGCAAATAGAAGGCAAGGCCGAACACGACGAAGATCGCCAATTGGGTTGGCCAGGCCGGCTGCACTGCGAGCGCCATCAGGCCGAGCCCCATCAGCAGGCCGCCCAGGAACATCATCCAGCGCTGCCCGAGCACGGACAGTGCAAGAGCGACGACGAATGCGTAGAGAATGCCGCCGGCGCCGAACCCGGCGATGACCAGGCCCGCGATGGTGGCGCGCTCCTCGCCCGCCGCGTGCAGCAAGGAGGCGATAAAAGGAAAGAGGCCGAACAAGAACATGCCTTCGAGCAGCACCGCGCCGAAGCAGAATTTTGCCAGCGGATGCGAGAAGATCGCGCGGTAGCTTGCGGGAACGGCCGCAAGATGGATCGCCTGCGGAGGCTTGGCGCCCGGTCCGCCGAAGCCGATGAACGCGGCAAGGAGGGCGGCGGCGGCGCAAAAGCCGTTGAACACGAAGACGGCGCGCCAGCCGACAATGTCGGCGACGGCGCCCGCGGCCGAAGCGCCCAACAGGTTGCCGAGCATCGCTCCAGCCAGGAGGCGGCCGATGGCGACTTGCCGGCCGGCCACGGGCACGACCTGCGCGACAAGCGCGAGCGATACCGGAAAGATGCCGCCCGCCACAATGCCGGCGACCACGCGCGAGGCCATCAGGAAGGACAGGTTTGGGGCGAGCGCGCCCGCAAACGTCGCCGCGGTCACCACCACCAGGCAGGCGAACATCATGCGCGTCTTGCCGAGCACATCGGCGGCCGCGCCCAGCACCGGCTGCATGAGCGCATAGGGCAGCGCAAAGGCGGTCGCGAGCAGAGCGACGGTCGGTATCGGCTCGGACAGGCCGGCGGCGATCTGCGGCACGATCGGATCGACTGCGCGCAGCGACAGGCTGGTCGAGAACACGGCGAGCCATATCGTCGCGAGCATGCGGGTGGGCGAAATGCCGGGCGGCCGTGCCGGCGGCGGAGAGACGGGCGCGGACGGTTGCGAGTTCATGCCTTGGCGAGCTTGTCAAACGCCATGAGCGTGCGCAGGAGCGGCTCCATGTCCTTGAGCGGCACCATGTTGGGTCCGTCGGAGGGCGCCCGATCGGGGTCCTGGTGGGTCTCGATGAAAATCCCGGCCACCCCGACCGCCACCGCCGCACGGGCGAGCACCGGCACGAATTCGCGCTCGCCGCCCGATACGCTCCCCTGCCCGCCGGGCTGCTGGACCGAATGCGTGGCGTCGAAAATCACCGGCGCGCCGGTCTGCCTAAGAATCGGCAGCGCGCGCATGTCCGAGACGAGGGTGTTGTAGCCGAAGGAGACCCCGCGCTCGGTGACGAGCACGTTGCGGTTGCCGGCGCCAGTGATTTTGGCGACGACGTGGCGCATGTCCCACGGCGCCAGGAACTGGCCCTTCTTGACGTTGATCGGGCGGCCGGTTTTTGCAGCGGCCACCAGGAGATCAGTCTGGCGGCAGAGAAAAGCTGGAATCTGGAGCACGTCGACCGCCTCGGCGAGAAGCGCACATTGCGCCGCTTCATGCACGTCGGTGAGCACCGGCACGCCGATCCGCTCGCGAACCTCGGCAAAGATTGGCAGCGCGCTCTTGAGCCCGACGCCGCGCGGGCTTGCGCCACTGGTGCGGTTCGCCTTGTCAAACGAGGTTTTGTAGACGAGCGCGACGCCCACGCGTTGCGCGATCTGTTTGAGGGCATCGGCCATCTCAAGCGCGTGGGCGCGACTCTCGAGCGCGCACGGGCCGGCGATCAACGCAAGCGGCAGCGCGTTGCCGAAGCGCACTTGCCCTGCGCACACGACGGGATTGGGCGCGGATTCGGAATTTCTTGTCACGGTCGGGCGTCCTTGAGCCGACCATGGCGGGCGCGGCGAGATCGGTCAACCGGCACGCGGAAAGTGCCCCAAGCGGCTTCAGCGGACCGCCGAGAACGAGGTGGGCTCGAGGAACTGGCTTGAGACCGTCTCCACGATGATGCCGTCCTTCTCGGACTCGGCGCGCTTGGCCAGCCACTCGGGATCGGCCGCGAACGCATTCCATCTCCGCTCGCGCTCGGCGAGCGATTCCCAGGCGAGCATGTAGTAGAGGTTCAGATTGGACTCGCCCACCAGCGTGGTCCAGAATCCGGCCTGACGGATGCCGTGCCTCTTGAACAGGTCGAGCGCCACGTTCTCGAACCGGCTGAGCAGCGCCGGCATGCGCCCGGGCACGACGCGGTAGACGCGCAATTCGTAGATCATTCTCTGTCCCCCTGCACTATATCCGCTCGCCGAATATCATAGGTGCTTCGCCGGCGCCACGAACGCGGATCAATGCCGCGCCGAGGCGCGCCTGCGCG
>DATBWJ010000325.1:0-8178 GCA_036514935.1 Xanthobacteraceae bacterium | reverse complement strand
CCCAGCCGATGAAGTAGACGAACGCCGCCAGGATCACCAGGAGCCAGTAGAGCGTCGAATCGGCCATGCCGGTCAGGACGTAGAGCCCTGCTTGCGAGCCCATGGTCGCCTGCCCCCACGACACGATCTGACGGATCAGTTCGGCCATCCCGAGCGTGAAGATGACGAAATAGACCCCTGAAATCCTCAGCGTGGCGAGCCCGATCACCGCGGCGAACAGGGCACCGGCGAGCGCCGCCAGCACGACCAGCACTGCATAGGGCACCAGCCCGATGCCGCCGGCCACGACATACATGCCGATCCCGAAAAACGCGGCGGTACCGAGCGAGATGTAGTTGGTCGGCCCGGAGAACAGCGCCCACGACGTCGCCAGCACCGTGTACATGGCAATCGAGACGCCGATCGACAGCAGGTAACCCGTGCTCGCGAGCGGCAACAGCGCAACCGCGACAAAGAGCAGGCCCGCGATGGCCACAGCGCGCCGTTCGCGGCCGGAGACGTGCGCCGCCGCGCGGATGATCCTGGCCGCGCCGGCGAGGGCGCCGGATGCCGGCCGCTCGAGCTTGTCCTCGCGGGTCAAGTCGGCCGCCTCCCGAACAGTCCCTGCGGCCGCACCAGTAGCGTGACGAGGAACAGGACATAGGCGGCGGCGAGGGTGAGGCCGGGATCGACCAGGATCGCGACCGCGGTCTCGGCAATCCCGAGGATGAACGACGCAAAGACCGCGCCGCGAACGTCGCCGACGCCGCCCATGATGACGATGACCAGCGCCTTCAAGGTGAAGAGAACGCCCAGTGAGGCGTCGAACGTCAGGAACATGCTGAGCATCGTCCCGCCTGCCGCAGTGACGGCGCCGCCCAGCGCAAAGGCGAGGGTGGAGGCGCGCGCCACGTCGATGCTGACAAGCGCCGCCGTCGCCGGATTGACCGCCACCGCGCGCAGCGCGAGACCCGTGCGCGTGCGGTGCAGCCAGAGGTAGAGGCCAAGGCACAGCAGCGCGGAGGCAAGGAACGCCGCGACTCGGTTGAGGCCATAGGGCTCGCCGAAGATCAGGACAGGCTCGGCGAAGTAGGAATAGCTCAGGTAGTCGCCGCCGAACACCGCCAGCAGCAGACCGATGAAGATGAAGCTGATGCCGAACGTCGCCAGGATGCTGTCGACCTCGAGGTGGCCCTGGCTCTTGGCCCGCCGGACGAGCGGCAGGATCAGAATTCGGTAGACCAGCCAGTTCACCGCGAAGGCGAGCGGCACGATGCCGACGAGCGACCAGAACGGGCTGAAGCGGGTCGCCGTGAAAAACCAAAACGTGGTGAAGGCGCCGGCGACCAGGATCTCGCCGTTGGCGAGATTCATGATGCGGGCGACGCCGTATTGCAGGTGCAGCCCCATCGCCATCAAGGCGTAGGTGCCGCCAAGCAAGAGCCCGATGATGATGACATCCATGACAAGCGCACCGGGTAACGACTACCGCCCGGCGCAGGGAGCCTCTCCGGCGCCGGGCGGCGATCGAACCGGCTGACGAGCGATCTTAGGACCAGCCCATCTTGAGCTGCACCGGCCGGCCGCCGGTGACGTTGATGCCCGCCACCCCGTGGAAGGTGTCGCCCTGCCATTGGCCGACCGTCCACAGCCAGGTGAGCCTCTGGCTGCGAATGTCGATCTCGCCGATGAGCGTCTTGAAGGTGTGCGTCTTGATGTACTGGGTGATCGCGGGGCGATCGAACGAGCCGACCCCCTCGATGGCCTGTTCGATGATCTGGAGCATCGAGTAGTAGACCGGGTTGCCCCAGAAATCGCCGTCGACGCCGGTGACCTCCTTGAGGTCCTTGTAGAACTTCCTCAGCTCCGGCGTGTCCCTGACGCCGCCGGCGCCCAGCACGTTCTCGGCGGCGGGGCCGAACTTCGCCTTGAAGGACGGGAAGGCCGTCGCCACCGCGCTGTAGTAGGCCTTCACGTTCAGTCCCTCGATCTTGGCCTGCTCGGCGAGCCCGAACGTGTCGGGGGGATAGGACCAGGCGACGAAGGCGTCCGGGTTCGCCGCCTTGGCGGCCTTGATCACTGGCGCGAGGTCCTGGGTGCCGAGCGGATAGGATGTGTCGTAGACGATGTCGAACCCGGCCTGCTTGAAGATCGGCCGGCCGGCATTGGCGAGCTCGATTCCGAACGTATCGGCAATGTTGACGACAGCGACGCGCTTGCCGATCTTGCCTTCGTCCTTCAGCTTCCTGAGCACCTCGACCGCGGTCGAGGCGAACTGGGTGGTTGCTCCCTGCACGAAGAACAGGGTGGGATACTGCTTGGTCAGCTCGTCCATCTTGTCGGTGACGGCCGCCTGCGCGAGCTGCGGATAGCCGTATTTGGCGAAGATCGGAGCGGTGGCCAGGTTGAAGCCGGTGCCGTAGGGCGCCATGATGAAATCGGCATTGTCCACCGTGGCGAGCCGCTCGATCGCCTTGATGGTCTCGCCGGGCTGCGTGCGATCGTCATATTCGATCAGATCGAGCTTGCGCTGCCCGCCCTTCAGCTTGAGCCCGCCGCGGTCGTTGACCTGCTTCACCCACAGTTTGAAATTCGGGAAATGGGTGACCGATGCGCCGCCCGCGAGCGGCCCCGTCTTCGGCCCGACCACGCCGATCTTGGCGGGCGCTGCCTGGCCAACACTGACCCGCGGCAGGCTGACGGCGCCGACAACCGCAGCGCTGCCCGTTACGAAGGTTCTTCTGTCCATTGCTTGGTCCTCCCGATGATGATGTGCGATCTTGCAGTCAGCTCGTTTCCGTCATGGTTAGCATAGCGCATCCTGGAAGAATACGCCCGCCACGCAGCAGACTGGCCAACGCGGGTGTCGGCCCCACCCGCTCAGGATAGCGACATACGGCGCGGCGGCAAGGCGTTTGCGCGGCCTTGTTCGTCGGCCGATCGTGGCCATCAACAATGGGACGATTCCGCCCTATGCTGGCACGATCCCGCTGGGGCCGGCGATATCGGCGAGGCCGGTGTTCGGCCCCGGGATCGGCGCGGCGCTGCTCGCCACCGGCCGGTGCGCTCCGTGCCGGCGCGCTTCGTTGCGTGGCGCCGCGGCAGCGGTGATAATCGCCGCCCGCGGGCCGTCAGGCGAACAATCACAAGCGGTTCACCGCGACTTGGAGGAGACCCATGAAAAGAAGCACCAACCGCATCATCACCACGCACGCCGGCAGCCTGCCGCGCCCGCCCGAACTGCTCAAGCTGGTGAAGGGGAAGGTTGCTGGTCAGCCCTACGACGAGACGGCGCTGGCCGCCGAAGTGGAGAGCACGGTCGCTCAGGTCGTCAAGCGGCAGGCCGATATCGGGCTTGACGTCATCAGCGACGGCGAGATGTCGAAGCCGAGTTTCCTCACCTATATCGTCGAGCGGCTCGACGGCGTCGAGGCGACCAGCGAGCCGTTCGGCAATCCGTGGAAAGGCTCGCGCGAGAACAACGCCTTTCCCGAGTACTACGCGTGGGAGGCCTCGCTCGGCCTCAACCCCGCCGTCGGCGCCAAGCGCGTGATCTGCACCGGCCCCCTCAAGTACAAGGGCCACAGCCAGGTGCGCGCCGACATCGACCGCTTCAAGGCCGCGCTCGCCAAGGTCAAGGTCGAGGAGGCGTTCCTGCCGGCGATCTCTCCCACCAACGTCGAGTTCTGGATCCGCAACCACCACTACCGATCGGACCGGGACTATATCTTCGCGCTCGCCGAGGCCCTGCACGAGGAATACAAGGCCATCACCGACGCGGGGCTGCTGTTGCAGATCGACGATCCCAGACTCGTCACCCAATACGTCATCGACGCCACCATGTCGGTCGAGGACTGCCGGCGATGGGCCGAGGTCCGCGTCGAGGCGCTCAACCATGCGCTGCGCGGGATTCCGCCAGAGCAGGTCAGGTTCCACACCTGCTACAGCATCGACATGGGCCCACGCACCAACGACATGGAGCTCAAGGACATCATCGACGTCATCCTCAAGATCCGCGCGGGCGCCTATTCCTTCGAGGCGGCCAATCCGCGCCACGAGCATGAATGGAAGGTGTGGCGCGATGTGTCGCTGCCCGAGGACAAAGTGCTGATCCCCGGCGTCATCACTCATTCGACGGTCTTGGTCGAGCACCCCGAGCTGGTTTGCGACCGCATTCTGCGGTTTGCCAGCGTGGTGGGACGCGAGCGCGTGATCGCCGGCGCCGACTGCGGGTTTGGCACCTTCGCCGGCATGATGACGATCCACCCGACCGTCGCCTGGGCCAAGCTCGAAGCGCTGGTCAAAGGCGCCCGCTTGGCAAGCGATGAATTGTGGGGTCGCGCGCGCAAGATCGCCTGACCTGCGGTCTCGGCCAGGCGGAAGCCGGGTCGCGCGCTCGCGGACAGGCCGTACGGTGATCCCGGGCCGTCGAGCACCATCGGCCCGCGAGAGTGCGCGCCGTCGAATCGGCCGCAACAGGCGCGCCAAGGGCGCGCAGGTGGCAATCCGCCCGCATTCGTGTCAATTCAGTCTTCACGCCAAGGCGTCGATGGGCGCCTGACCGCTCGGCTGGGTCAAAACCTTGGCCGGCGTCGCAGGCGCGATCGAACCTCGGGGGCGGGCGTTTTTTCGGAGAGCTTGATGAGCGGCGCGTTCAAGGGGCGACGGGAGGATTTTCGCCTGGTCACTGGCCAGGGCCTTTACACCGCCGACCACAACCTTCCCGGCCAGGCCTACGGATATTTTCTGCGCTCCGAGCGGGCCCATGCCGAGATCGTAGCGCTTAACGTGAGCGCGGCGCTGGCCAGCCCGGGCGTGCTCGGCGTGTTCTCGGGCGAGGACCTCGTGCGCGCCGGCCTCAAAAGCCCGCGGCCGATCATGCATTTTCGCGGCAAGGACGGGACGGTCCTCAAGGCGCCGTTCCGACCGGCGCTTGCCCATCAGCGTGTGCGCTTCGTCGGTGAGCCGGTCGCGCTCGTGGTCGCCGAGAGCGAGGCGGCGGCGCAGGAGGCCGCCGAGCGGATCGCGGTCGACTATCGCGAGCTGCCGGCGGTGATCGAGGCGCAGGACGCGCTCGCACCGGCCGCGGCGCAACTTCATGCCGACGTGCCGGGAAATCTCGCGGTCGAATACGAGTATGGCAGCCGGCCTGCCGCCGAGGAGGCGTTCGCCAAGGCGGCGCACGTCGCGCGCGTGACCCTTGAGGCGCAGCGCATCGCCGGCAATCCGATGGAGCCCAAAGCGTGCCTCGCCGCCTTTGATCGCGAGACGGGAACCTACGACATCTACCTGCCGACGCAGGGCATGGCCGACCTGCAAGAGGAGTTCGCGCATGTCGTCGGCGCCGAGCGCGCACATTTCCGCATTCACGCGCGCGACGTCGGCGGCGCGTTCGGCGTCAGGAACGAAGTCTACCCGGAATTCACGGCGGTGCTGTTCGCCGCGCGCGCGCTCGGCCGGCCGGTGAAGTGGGTCGGCACGCGGGCTGAGAGCATGCTCAGCGATCATCACGGCCGCGCCGCCACGCTTACCGCCGAGCTCGCGCTCAGCGCCGACGGCCTGTTTCTCGGCATGCGTGTCGGCTGGCTGGTCAACCTGGGCGCCTACTGCTCGAACGCCGGCCCGTTCATCAACTGCGCCGCGGCGCCGACCGGCATGGCGGTCAACGTCTACCGCACGCCGGCGTTCTACGGATTGAACCGGCTGGTGTTCACCAACACCACGCCGACCACGGCCTACCGCGGCGCCGGCCGCCCCAACGTGGCCTATCTCGTCGAGCGGCTCGTCGACGAGGCGGCGCGCATCACCGGCATCGACCGCATCGAACTGAGGCGGCGCAACCTCCTGTCGAAGGAGGACTTTCCATACAAAACCCCGACCGGCTCCACCTACGACAGCGGCGATCCACCCGGGCTGCTGGCGGCGGCGATCGAGGAGGCGGACTGGCGCGGGTTTGAGGCGCGCCGCCAAGAGGCGCGCGCGCGCGGCAGGCTGAGGGGAATCGGATGCGCAACATTCATCGAGCCCTCCGGCGGCGCCGGCCAGGAAGAGAGCGCGATCTGCTTCGATGCATCGGGCGGCCCGCACCTCTACACGCTCGCCGGCCCCTCCGGCCAGGGCTACGAGACCGTCTATCCCGCCCTGGTCGGCGAGGTTTTCGGCATGCCGGCCGAGGCGATCACGCTTCACTGCAGCGACCCCGACGGGCCGGCACTGGTCGGCATGGGCAGCTTCGGCTCGCGCTCGCTCATCAGCCACGGCAGCTCCCTGTGGACGGGCGCCCAGGAGGTCGTGCGCAAGGGCGTGGCGCTCGCCGCCCGCGAGCTCGAAGTGGCAGCGGACGACCTCGTGTTTGAAAACGGCCGCTATCGCGTGCAGGGGACCGATCTGTCGATCGGACTGCAGGAGCTTGCAAGAAAGTACGCCGGCAGCGACAGCCACCCGCTCGACGCCACCGTCAAGATCAACACCGCGGCGGCCTTTCCGAGCGGCGCGCACGTGTGCGAAGTTGAGATCGACCCCGAGACCGGCGTGATCGATCTCGTGCGCTACGTGGCCGTCGACGACTGCGGGCGCATCTTCAACCACACGCTCGTCGAGGGTCAGCTCCACGGCGGCCTCATGCAGGGGATCGGCCAGGTCATGGGCGAGCACTGCGTCTACGATCGCAGCGGCCAGATGCTGACCGCCACGTTCATGGACTACGCCATGCCGCGCGCCGGCGACCTGCCCGCCATCACGCTTCGCGACCGTCCGGTGCTCTCGCCGAGCAACCCGCTCGGCGCCAAGGGCGCAGGGGAAGCGGGCGCGACCGGCTGCGTGCCGTGCATCGCCAACGCGGTGATCGACGCGCTCAGGCCGCTGGGCGTTGATCACCTCGACATGCCCTATACGCCGCATCGCGTGTGGATGGCGATCCGCTCAGTCAGCCAGACGAACTCGGCCAGCACGGAGGCATAGAGTAATCTCCGGCGAAGTAGGAACCGCTTCGCCGCAGAAAATGCGGCAAAATGCAACAAGCTGGAGCATGATCCGATTCGACTCGAACAGATCACGCTCTCAAGTGGAATGCCTGCGGATCGAATCGTTTGCGGTCATTGCGAGGCGAGCGAAGCTCGCCGAAGTAATCCACACGACAACGGGATCGCCACGCCCCCTGCGGGGCTCGCGATGACCGCGTGTAGGACGGGGTGACCACGTCTCGGATCATCAAGGGCTCGAGACTGGCGCGCCCGACAGGATTCGAACCTGTGACCTTTGCCTTCGGAGTGCGATGTCGCCATTTTTCCCGAGATTACCGGAGATCGCCAGAGGTTGCGTAGATTGTTGATGCCATTAACGAATTTCTGTCTATTGTAAACTTGACGTGCCCCGGTGTTCGCCGAAATTACCGCGAGCGTGCTACCCCGGTGCTACCCGGAAACGGTCAAAGATGCAGCGCGCCGAATGAAATTACGACTTCAACGCGGCTGCCGACCAGTCCTACAGTGCTTGGCATTGGGGGTTCTAGCCAGCGGCAAGGAATAAGAGACGACAATGCCCAAAGCGGCGACCATGCGCGTGGACGTGAAGCCAGCAATGTTGCGCTGGGCACGCGAGCGCGCGGGACTGGAGCCGGACGCGCTGGCGCATCGGTTTCCCAAGCTTGCCGATTGGGAGCGTGAAGAAGCGCGGCCAACACTCAAGCAGTTGGAAGACTTCGCCAAGGCCACGCACGCGCCTATTGGCTACCTCTTTTTGAGCGAGCCGCCGGTCGAGCGTGTTCCCATTCCGGATTTTCGGACCGTCGAAAACCGCCGGATCGGCCACCCAAGCCCCGATCTTCTCGAAACCATCTATCTCTGCCAGCAGCGTCAGGAATGGTATCGCGACTATGTGCGCTCGCTGCGGGAGGAGCCGCTTTCCTTCGTAGGCTCTGCAACGCCCGAAAACGATATCGTGCAAACGGCGGCTGAAATTCGCCATGCGCTCGGCTTCGAGATCGAGGAGCGCCGCCAATGCCCAACTTGGACCAAAGCATTGCGCCGCTTCATCGAGCAGGCCGACAGGTTGGGCGTACTCGTCATGGTCAACGGCGTTGTCGGGAGCAACAACCACCGCAAGCTGAACCCGGACGAATTTCGAGGGTTCGCCATTTCCGACGATCTGGCCCCGCTTGTCTTCATCAATGGCGCGGACACCAAGTCGGCTCAGATGTTC
>DATBWJ010000324.1:0-4115 GCA_036514935.1 Xanthobacteraceae bacterium | reverse complement strand
GCTCGCCAACTCCATCCTTGACGGCGTCGTCGGCGCCCACGAACAGGTCGCCGCCGAGGTCGAAAAATACCTCGGATCGGATCTTCTGTTCTATCGGGCGCAGCATCCCGAGCGGCTGGCTGCGCGCCAGCGCGCCCATTGGGACCCCATTCTGGTGTGGGCGCGCCAGACGCTCGGCGCAGCCTTCGAGCCGGTCGAGGGCATCACCTATGTCGATCAGCCCAAAACCGCGATCGGCGCGGCTGCCGCCGCGATCCCGCACGACCCATGGCGCCTCGGCGCGCTTCACGCAATTACCACGCTGACCGGCTCGGCCCTCATCGCGCTCGCACTCGCGGCCGACGCCGTCAGCGTGGAGACGGCATGGGCGGCAGCGCATGTCGATGAAGACTGGAATATGGAACTGTGGGGGCGCGACGAGCTTGCGGTCGAGCGCCATGCCTACCGTTTCAGCGAAATGCGCGCGGCGGCGATGGTGCTGGCGTTTGTCCGCTGAACGAGTCGCAGCTTAGAGCATTTTCCGGCGAAGTGGGAACCGGTTCGCCGTAGAAAATGCGACAAGATATAAGAAGCTAGAGCATGATCCGATTCGATTCGAACGGATCATGCTCTAGAGCCCGAACAACGCCTGCGCGTTGCCGCCGGTCACCGCCTTGGCCTGGTCGGGCGGCAACGCGTTGATGCGACCGAGGTTGGCTACCAGATCTGCTGAACCGTGTGGAAAATCGGTTCCGTACATGACTTGCGCGGGGCCGGCGAATTCGACGACGGCGCGCAGCGTGGCGACGTCGAAGACGGCGGAATCGTAATAGAGGCGCTTGAGATAATGCAACGGCGGCGTCGATATTTTCTCGCGCGCCGGGGGGAACCGCTCGTACATCGCTTGGATGCGGGGCGCGAGGAATGGGATGGTGGCGCCGCCGTGCGGGACGATCATCTTCAGCTTTGCGAAGCGGTCGAAGAAGCCGTCCATCACCATGCGGGTGATCGCCAGCGTCGTGTCGAACATGAAAGCCACACTGGCGTGGAGCATGTATTTGTCGATATCCATCTGGCGATAGCCGGGCGGATTGGTCGGATGGATGAAGACCGGCAGCGCGCGATCGTCGATCGCCTGCCAAATCGGCTCGAACATGGGGTCCGTCAGCGATTTCCCCTGAATGTTGGCGATGACGACCACACCGGCTGCACCCAGCCCGCAAGCACGCTCGAGTTCGCTTACGGCGAGATCGGGATATTGCCACGGGAGGCTCGCGAAGAAGCGGAGGCGATCGGGATATTGCGTCTGCGCCGCGCGCATGTCGTCGTTGATCAGCATCGATGCCTTGGCGCTGACCTCGGGTCCACCGAAATAGGAATTCGGCGCCGTCAGCGAGACAACGGCCATGTCGACGCCGGCAGCGTCCATGCCCTTGATGCGTTCCTTGTAGTCGAACATGGCCGGTGTCATTGGCAGCAACGGCGTGCCGTCTTCCAGGATGAGGCCAGGGCCGCTGCCGGTCTTGCGCAACGTGTATTGCGGCGCGCCGCGATCAAGCAGCAGCTTGAGGTAATCCTCGCTCAGCATGTGCGAGTGGACGTCGATCACGGCCATGGGGCGCTCCGGTCGCGGAGTGGTGAAGGCGGTCCGAGGCGCGGCCTCGCGCCTCAGGCTTGCCGCGTCGTGGCCGCGGTCAACCTTGCGGCACGATCTTGGCGACGATGGTGTAGTTCTTCCATATCTCGATGTCTTTCACGAGGCGTGCCTGGCCCTGTTCCAGCGTCTCGATCAACGGGTCGCCGCCGAAGTTGGCGAGGAATTTCCTCGTCTCCTCTGAGCCGACGACCTGCACGAACCATTTGTTGAGCTGGTCGACGATCGGTCGCGGCGTGCCGGCGGGCACCATTGCCGCCCACCAGATGATGAAGTCCATGGGCACGCCTTGTTCCGCCATGGTCGGCAGCTCAGGAACGGACTTGAGACGCTCGCCGGTGGACACGCCGAGGATGCGAAGTCGTCCGGCCCGGTGCTGCGACAGCGAGAACACCGGCTCGTTCGTGCTGTAGTCGAGCGCCCCGCTGGCAAGATCGTTGAGCGCGTCGTTGGCGCTCTTGTAGCCGACCTCGACCGCCTTGACGCCGGTTGCCGCCTTGTACAGTTCTCCCATCACGGTTCCGGTATGCGAGACGGTGAAGTAGCTCGCCTTGTCGCCTTTGGCCTTCATGGCGGTGGTGAGTTCGGCAAGCGTCTTGTAGGGCGATTTGCCGTCGACGGCGAGCATGAACGCTTGCCGGTTGATCGTGGCGACCACTTGCAGCGCTGAGCCTGCGTCCGGGAATGGCGGCTTCTTGTAGAGCCACTTGCTGCCCGCGACCGACCCTCCCGCATGCAGCAGGACGGTGTGGCCGTCGGGCTTTGCACGGGCGACGTATTCCATCGCGATGGTGCCGCCGGCGCCGGCCTTGTTCTCGACGATGATGGTCTTGCCGGACAGTTGCTTCACCTTCTCGGCGAAGTACCGCACGAAGACGTCGGCGCCCGTGCCCGGCGGCGTCACGCAGACAAAACGGATTTCCCGCGTTGGATATTCCTGTCCGTGGGCCGATGTCAGGCCTAGCGTGGCGATTGCGAGCGCGGTCAGCACGCATTTCGACCTCACAGGCATGCGCATGGCTTTCCTCCCGCTGGTTTGCTGGCGTGGACATTCCGCCAGAATTGAATCGTCGAATTGCTGAAACCTTGAATTGTTGTCGCGCGGTCTGCGGTTTGGCAAGCAACTTGACGTTGCGGTCATGTGGGAACGCATTCGGCCGGCGCGGGAGGTGCCGGGGTGTTCCCAGCCGCTCGATGGGCTGACGGTGGCGGGCAGCGCAACCGCATTACCAAGAGTTTGACGGTGTGGCGCGGAAGTTAACGGATGGTTCACGACGCCCGGTTAGGCTTGGCGCAGGGGCGGACAGTGCCCGCCATCGACCAAGTCGGGGCCGTCGCCGTGGATATCGTCGTCTCTCCGACGACCATCGCGTTTAACCCGCAACAAGGCTCGGCCGCGCCGGCGCTGCAGCCGGGGCAGGTCATCGACGCGCGGGTGGTCGAGGTCATCGACGGCACGACCGTGCGCCTTGCTATTGGCGATGCGGTGTTCGACGTATCCACCCAGGTGGCGCTGGTTGCGGGATCGACAGTGCGCCTGGCGGTGCGCGAGACCGGCGCGGAGACGAGGCTGGTCATTATCGGCATTGGCCCGCCGGTTCCCGGCCGCCCTGCGCCCTCGCCGAGCACAACGGCGCCCTCCCAGCCGCGCCAAGATCAACACGGTAGCGGGTGGCGAGCGCCGGCCCAGGCACGCCTTGAGCCAGGCCGCGAGGCGGCGAGCGCGGCCACGCCGGACGGCGCGCTCGCGCAGGCGCTGTGCGCCGCCGCCGCGCATCAGGGCGGCCTTGCACCGCTGTTCGCCGACCTCGCGGAGGTTCTGGCACAGCTGAGCATTCCGGCGCGGGTCCGCGCCGCGGCCGCCCAGGCGCTCGCCCTGCGGCCGGCGATGGAGACGGCAGCGGCGAGCGATCTTGCCACCGCGTTCTCGCGATCGGGCATTCTTTTGGAAGCGCGTTTGGCCGCTGCCGCGGGCGGCGCTGCAGGCGTTTCACCCTCCGACGACCTCAAGGCGGCCCTGCTGGTGCTGCGCCAGGCGCTGGCGATGTGGCTCTATGGCGAGGCGTCGCCGGCACCGCCAATGGCGAGCGAGGACGCGGACCGTGGGTCGGCTGCCTGCCATGTGCCGCCGCCCTACCGCGGCGCCCCCACCAGCGCGCAGCCGGCCGCCGCGCCGTCGCTCGTCGCCGAGATGACGCTGCGGCACGTCGGCAAGCTGCTGCTGGCCGAGAACGATGCGGCGCTCGCGCGGCTGATTCTGCTGCAAGCAGCCTCGCTGCCGGAGGACGGCGATGCTCACCCGCCGAGCGATCTGTCCGGCCCGTGCTGGAACTTCGAGGTGCCATTCGCCCTCGCGCAAGGGACGGCGATTGCCCACTTCGAGATCGCGTGCGATCTCCGGCGCGAGACGGGCGGACGCGAGGCCGCGTGGCGGGCGCGCTTTTCGATGGACGTGGAGCCGGTCGGCCCGCTGCACGCGCAG
>DATBWJ010000323.1:0-11565 GCA_036514935.1 Xanthobacteraceae bacterium | reverse complement strand
GGGGGAGGGGGCCAATCGGACCGGCAATTCCCCCTCACCCGGCCGCGCCCCGCTCGCCGTCGAGGGCGAACTAGTGGCGCGATCGACCGGGGCGGCTTCGCCCTTCGCCGTCGGCGATCGCGTGTTCCACCAGAAATTCGGCAACGGCAACGTGGTCCACGTCGACGGCAACAAGCTCACCATCCAGTTCGACAGGGCCGGCGAGAAGCGCGTGGTGGATAGCTTTGTGGCGAGGGTGTGACGATCACCCACCCCAACCCTCGCCCGTTCAAAGGGCGGGAATCGCGCCCCGCCGTTTACCGCCGAGCAGGGCATGTCGGACAGCAAAGCTGTCCGGTTGGGCGGCAAAATGCTATACTTTTATAGAGGAGCCGACACGCATGGCCGGCCGCATCCGCACCGATGAACCAAGCATTGCGCCCGCCGACGAGGCGGCGGCTGCATCCTATGATCGCGACTTCTATTCGTGGACGCAAGAGCAGGCGCGCCTCGTGCGCGCGGGCCAATGGGCGCGCGTCGATCGCGAGAACGTGGCGGAGGAAATCGAATCCTTGGGGCGGACTGAATTCAACAAGCTGGAGAGCGCGTTGCGCATCATCCTGCTGCACATGCTGAAATGGGATCACCAGCCAGCGCGACGCAGCCGATCGTGGGCGCTCTCTATCAGCCAACAGCGGCTCGAACTCGACGACGTACTCGCGGACAATCCGGGCTTGCGGCCGCGGATCGACGACGCCATCGCACGCGCCTATCGCAAGGCGCGGCTGCAGGCCATGCAACAGACAAACCTTAACGAGACCCAATTTCCCGTTGCTTGTCCTTATTCGTGGGACGATCTCGTCTCGCGCGAATTTTCGCGTTGACAGAAGGCCAGTCAGGACGACAACCGACGACTTCAGCGATCCCCGCTGGCGATCGCGTGTTCGGCCGGGCATTCGGCAGCGACAATTTCGGGTGTTGCAAACAAAAGCGCGCCGGCGGGTTGCGCCATCGCGCGCGCAATGAGGCCGTCGCAGGGCCGTTCAGTTCTTGGGGATATTGGCGATCTTGACGTATTCGCCCCATTCCTCGATGGCCTTCAGGAACATCGCCTGGGCCTGCTCCGCCGTCCGGATCAACGGGTCGGCGCCGGAAAGCGCGAGGAACTTCCTGGTCTCCTCGCTGGCGACGATCTGCGAGAACCACTGGTTGATCTTGTCGACGATCGGCTTGGGCGTGCCGGCGGCGACCATGACGCCCCACCACAGATCGAGGTCCATGGGAATGCCCGACTCCTTCATCGTCGGGATATCCGGGGCTGCCTTGAGTCGCTCGCTGGTCGACACCGCGAGGATGCGCAGGCGCCCCTGTCGCTGCTGGGCGAGCGCGGAAGTCCCGTCAGACAGGCCATAGTCAATCCTGCCGCTCAAAATGTCGTTGAGGGCATCGCCGGAGGTGCGGTACTGCACGTCGACGGCCTGGAGACCGGCGGCCCTCTTGTAGATCGCCCCCATGATGATGGCGGGATTGGCGGCGACCGCGTAGCTCGCCTTTTCGCCTTTCTGCTTCATGGCAGCGGTCAGCTCGGCGAGGGACTTGTAGGGGCTCTTGGCGTCGACCGAGAGCACGAAGCCCATGTTGTTGGTGGTCGCCACGGCCCGAATGGTCTTGCTGACGTCGACCGGCGGGTTCTTGAACAGGTGCATGGTCGCCGCCACCGTGGTGCCGGCAAATATATAGAGGGTGTAGCCGTCGGGCTTCGAGCGGGCGACGTATTCGGTGGCGATATTGCCGGCGGCTCCGACCTTGTTTTCGACGATGACGGCGCGCCCGGCGACCAGGCGCAGCTTCTCGGCAAAGAAGCGAACGAGAATGTCGGCCCCGCTGCCGGGCGGAAACCCGCAAATCACGTGGATGTCCTGGCTGGGATAGTCCTGGGCCTGCGCGCCGCCCGCGCCCGGAGCGAGCACGCCGGCCGCGCCGGCGAGCGCGAATGCTCCCGCCGAACGCAACAACTGCTTTCGGGTGATCATCATGAGCGTCCTCCGAAGGCGGCTGCGGCCGCGGATGCGCCACATTAGTCCAGATCGCCGCATGAAGGAAGTACGGCATTCGTCGCGGGCAGCGCGGGTGCCCGCGCGCGGTATTGCCAAGGCGCTCAAGCGGCTGCCGCCATCACACGCTGCTGCGCGATTGCGGCGGGAGCTTGCGGCAGGCCCAGGCGAGCACACGCGCCACGCGCGGGCGCAGGAACGGGAAATCCTGTGCCACCAGGACGAGGCCGAGCGGAATCATCCAAAAGCCGAGGATCGGCAGGAATCCCAGCATGCCGCCGAACACGAGCACGAACGCCAGCGGAATGCGCAGCCAGCCCGACGACGTGAGGAGCCAGCGCAGGCAGCGCGCGGCCGTGGGCGGCAGTCGCGCTTCGAACTGCCGCAATTCATCCTCAAGATTGGGACGATGCATGGCCGCGCTTGCGCCCTTCGCTGACAATCGTAAGCAGACAAAAGATAGGAACGCCCGCATGAAATGCCAGTGGACGGGCACGCGATGCCGCGAACCAATGAACCGAGGCTTCCCGCAGGGCCGTTGACCTGGGCCGGCGCAAACCTGCCAGCGAGGCACCGCATGATTCGCAAGCTCAAGTCCGGTCAGTACCGGCTCTATTCGCGCAAGATCGATCCAAAGGCCGGCAAGCGCCGCAACCTCGGCACATTCAAGACGCGCGCCGAAGCGCTGCAGCACGAGCGCGCGATCCAATATTTCAAGCGCCGCGGCCACTAGCGAGCTGCCCTCAGATCGAGTTGGTCGAAGCCATTGCAAGGCGGGCGCAGCCCGCCAAGGCGATCAGGACAAAGCGGGGATTGCCAGGCCCCTGCGGGGCTCGCGATGACAGCGACTGCGAGGGGTGAGCGCGCCTGAAATCGTTTCGCTGTAGAGAGGCAGCGCACCGGACGCCAGGAAATCCGTGCATTCTCGGCGTGCGGGCCGTACACCCGCGAAGAATTGAAGACATTTTGAGCGGGCCGCACAATCGAGAGGCTCGCGCCGGCTCGCTTTTTCGTTGTATTCTTGTTGGAGCGGCGCCTCGGGCCATTCGGGGCCATGCGATCGTCTGGGCTGAGCGAGCACGCGGGATCAAGATGCGCACCATTCGATTGGCTTGGATGCCGCTTGCGGCGGCCCTAGTGACCTGTGCGCTGGTCACAGATCCCGCCGCCCAGCCGAGCGCGGCGAAATTGGAGGCGGGCAAGACGCTCGGGCCGAGGTCCGACATCTTCATCCGCATCGATGAACGCGCTATCCGCGCCGCCGGCATTGCCACCACACCGATCGAGCGCGAGCGCGGCGGCTCCGAACTGTCCCTGCCCGGCACCGTGGTCATTCCCCAGCACCAGATCCGCGTCGTCGCTGCGCCTGCCAGCGGCCTCGTCGAAGCCATGATGGTCTCGGCCGATGAGCCGGTAACGATCAACCAGCCGATCGCCCGCCTACGCTCGCCGGCGATCGTCGAGGCGCAGCGCCAGTTTCTCGCCGCGATCGCCGACGACGCGCTCGCCGCCGACCGGCTGCGGCGCACTCAACTCTTGATCGAGGCGCGCGCCGTGCCGGAACGTGAGCTGCCGGTCGCCCGCACCGAGGCGACCCAGGCGAAGTCGCGGCTCGACGAGCGCACCCAGATTCTCAGCCTGATAGGAATGACGGACGCCGAGATCGAGCAGTTGCGCAACACGCGCCGCCTCTTCGCCACCGTCACGCTCTACTCGCCGATCGCCGGCACGGTCGTCAAGCGCCATACCTCATCGGGCGAACGCGTCGAGGCAGCGGCGCCGCTTTTCACCATCGCCGATCTCGAGCCGCTGTGGGTCAACGTGCAGGTCCCGGCCGCGCGTCTGTCCAACATCGCCGTCGGCGCACCGGTCTCGCTGACGGCGCAAAGCGCACGCGGCAGCGTTATTCGCATCGGCCGCACCGTCGATCCATCGACCCAGTCCGCCATCGCTGTCGCCGAGGTCGACAGCAACGACGGCAATGTCCGCCCCGGCCTCGCTGTCAATGTCCTGGTCCACGTCGGCAGCACTACCGGCACCGATTGGGCCGTGCCGACGACCTCGGTCGTGCGCCACCGCGATCGCTCATGGGTGTTCGTGCGCGCGGCCGACGGATTTCGCGCCCGCCCCGTGCAGGTTGTCACCGAGTCCGCGCGTGGCGTCTCGGTCCGCGCCGATTTCGCCCCCGACGATCAGGTCGCCGTGCGCGGCATCCTTGCTCTGCTCGCCGCGTTGGCGGAAGCCGACAAGGACTGAGCGATGCTCGCAGCCGTCATCGAGGTCGCCCTCAAGCAGCGGCTGCTCATGTTTCTCGGCGCGATCGCGCTCGCGATATGGGGCGCCAACGCGTTCGTGAAGCTGCCGATCGACGCCTTCCCGGACGTAGCGCCCGTGCAGGTGCTGGTGGCGATGCGGGCGCCGGGACTGACGCCGGAGGAGCTCGAAAGCCGCGTCACCGCGCCGATCGAGATCGCCGTGCGCGGCATTCCCAATCTCGTCGGCATGCGCTCGACCACGCGCTACTCGGTGAGCCTGATGGCCTTCGAGTTCGCCGAAGGCACCGACATTTTCTGGGCGCGCGCGCAGGTCAACGAACGTCTGCAGGAGGTGCGCGACCAGCTTCCGCCCGGCACCGACGGCGGGCTTGCGCCGATGGTCACGCCGCTCGGCGAGATGCTGATGTTCACCATCGAGTCGGACACCCTGAGCGTGCAGGAAAAGCGCTATCTGGTCGACTGGGTGATCCGCCCCGCCCTGCGCGGCCTGCCCGGCGTCGCCGACGTCAACGTGCTGGGCGGCTTCGTGCGCACCTTCGAAGTGGTTCCGTCCGCGCCCGCCATGGCAGCGCGCGGCATCACCACCCAGCAGCTCGAGAACGCCATCGTCTCCAACAACCGCAATGACGGCGCCGGCCGCGTGCGCGACGGCGAGGAGGCGCTGCTGGTGCGCTCGGAAGGGCGCATCCGCACGCTCGACGATGTGCGCAACATCGTCGTGGCCACCCGCGACACCGCCATCATCCGCGTCGGTGACGTCGCCGACGTGCGCCACGGTGCGATGCCGCGCAACGGGGTCGTGACCACCAACGCGGAGCGCGAGGCGGTGTGGGCGCTGGTGCTCGGCCTGCGCGGGGCCAACGCCAAGCTGGTGGTCAACGGCGTCAAGAAGAAGTTCCAGGAGATCAAGCCGCGGCTGCCGCCGGATACGCGCATCACGATATTCTACGACCGCAGCGACCTGATTCAGAAGGCGGTGTGGACGGTGCAGGAGGTTCTGATCGAGGCGGTCGTCCTGGTCGTGATCCTGCTGCTCGTCTTCCTGGGCAATCTGCGCGCCGCCGTCGTGGTGTCGGTCATCCTCCCGCTGGCGGTGCTCGTCACCTTCGGCGTCATGCGCACGGTCGGGCTGTCGGCCAACATCATGTCGCTTGGCGGCCTCGCCATCGCCATCGGCCTCCTGGTCGACTGCGCGGTCGTGGTGGTCGAGAACCTCGATCACCACCTCGCCCACGCCCACAAGCCCGACCTGAAGACCCGCCTGCGCCTGACGCTCGAATCCTCACGCGAGGTGGCGCTGCCGCTCGTCTCGGGCGTGATCATCATCATCACCGTGTTCACGCCGCTGCTCTCGCTGCAGGGGCTGGAGGGCCGCCTGTTCCGTCCCGTCGCGCTCACGATCGGGTTCGCCCTCGCAGCAGCACTCATCCTGTCACTCACGGTCATTCCCGCGCTCGCCGCCTACCTGCTGACCTCCGGCGCCCAGCGCGAGCCCTGGCTCATTCGCAAGATGCACGTGGTCTACGATCCGCTGCTCGAGCGGGCGATGCGCAACCCGCTCATCGTCGTGATACTCCTTGCCGCGGGGCTCGTCGCCGCAGTGGCGGCCTACCGCCAAATCGGCCAGACCTTCATGCCGGTCATGGACGAGGGCACGCCCGTCGTTTCCATCCGCAAGTACGCGACCATCTCGGTCGAGGAGGCGGCGCAGACCGACCTGCGCATCCAGCGGGAGCTGATGAGCCGCATTCCGGAGATTCGCCGCATCATGGCGCGCGCGGGCGCGGACGAACTCGGCATCGATCCCGCTGGCCTCAACGAGACCGACATGTTCATGACGCTCGCGCCCAAGAAGGAGTGGCGCGGCCACGGCACGCAATGGCTGATGGAGGAAATGCGCCGCGTGCTCGACACCATCCCCGGCATTTCCTACGCGTTCGCCCAGCCGATCGACATGCGCGTGCAGGAGATGATCATCGGCGCGCGCGGCGACGTCGTCGTAAAGGTGTTCGGCGACGACATCGACGAGCTCAACCGCATCGTGCGCGAGATCGCCGCGCAGATTCGAAAAATCCCCGGCGCGA
This sequence comes from Xanthobacteraceae bacterium, assembly GCA_036514935.1. Classification (GTDB taxonomy): domain Bacteria; phylum Pseudomonadota; class Alphaproteobacteria; order Rhizobiales; family Xanthobacteraceae; genus DATBWJ01. The sequence continues at coordinate 5,172 of DATBWJ010000323.1, read as the reverse complement.
CCGACGTGTATGCGCTGCGCAACGCGGGGATGAAATACCTGACGGTCAAGGTCGACCGCACGCGCGCCGGCCGGTTCGGCATCAACGCCACCGAAGTCCAGGACGCGTTGCGCGTGTGGGTCGACGGCCGCCAGCTCGGCATCGTGCTGGAAGGATCGGTCCGCACGCCGCTCTTCATGCGCGGCGAGGAAAACCTGCGCTCGTCTGCCCGCGATCTCGCGCGCGTGCCGATCGTGCGGCCAACCGGCGGCACCATCGAGCTGACGCAGATCGCCGACATCACGGTCGAGGACGGTCCGATCCAGGTCATCCGTGAGGGCGGCCAGCGTTTAGCCACGGTTCTCGCCAACGTGCGGGGGCGCGACCTCGTGGGCTTCGTGGCCGAGGCCCAGGCGGCCGTCGACGCCAACGTCAAGTTCTCGGAGGACTACACGCTCGATTGGGGCGGCCAGTTCGAGAATCAGCAGCGCGCCGCCGCGCGCCTAGCGATCGTGCTGCCGATCGCGCTCGGAATGATCTTTCTGCTGCTTTACCTGACCTTCGCATCGGTACGGCAGGCGGTGCTGGTGTTCTGCAACGTGCCGTTCGCCACCATCGGCGGCGTGATCGCGCTGTGGGCGTCGGGTGAGTTTCTCTCGGTGCCCGCCTCGGTCGGCTTCATCGCGCTCATCGGCATCGCCGTGCTCAACGGCGTCGTGCTCATCTCCTACATCAACGAGATCGTGGCCAGCGGCCAGTTGCCGTTCCGCGAGGCCGTGATGGAAGGCGCGCGCCGACGACTGCGGCCGGTCACGCTGACCGCGACCATCGCCGCGCTCAGCCTCACCCCGTTCCTGTTCGCGTCCGGTCCCGGAGCCGAAATCCAGAAGCCGCTCGCCATCGTGGTGATCGGCGGGCTCGTCACCGCGACCCTGCTCACGCTGATTCTGCTGCCGATCCTTTATGACCGATTCGCCGTGCCGGCCGCCGAGCGCCACAAGATCGACCAATGGAAGCGGCGTGACGCTGAGGCCGCCCACGCCGCACCGCTCGGCCCGGTGCCTGCGCAGGCGAAGGCGGAAGCGGCGGAGTGACCCATCACCCCCGGGCGGCTCGTGACGCGGTAGCCTCCTTCGATCGGCGCTTCGCGCCGGCCGGTCGGCGTGGATCAGTGCGGTTGTTGCACGCGCCAGATCAGCCGCCGTCGCCCTGATGCGCGGGCTTGCCCTGCGCGGGCCTCAGAGAGGGTTCGCTGGGTTGATGGCGCGCCGGATCACGGCCCGCATCGGTAGATGTCGCGAGGGCGGTCGCTACGCCGCCTGCTTGTGCATCGCCCCGGCGGCTTCGGTATGACCACGGATTGCCTTTACCGAGCGGTCGATCGCCGACCACAGCCGCGCGACCTCGACGGCGGCACGGGAATCGGCGTCGTACTCCTTGGCGCCTTCGCCCTCCGCCAGCGCCAGGATGAAGTTGGCCCGGTTGGTGATCTGGCCGCCCCAGACGGGCACGCGCAGCGCGGCCAAGCTCTCGCGCGCCTGCGCCACGATCGGGGAGTCGGCCTCCTCGCGCCGCGCCGGCGCGCCGTTGATGACGACCGCATAGGGCTTGCGCAGCTGCCGGATGAAGTCGATCGTCTCCTTGACGGCGTCGAGGTCGAATATCCCCGGCCGCGCCGGAATGACGACGAGGGTGGCGGCGCGGATCGTATCCGTCACCATCGCCGACATGTTGGGCGGCGTGTCGATGAACACCCATTCGACGCCGTCCTGCCGCGCCTGCCGCAAAATGTCGCCGATGCCGCGCGTAGCAACCTTCAGGGGCGGCTCGCCGGTGCCGCGGATCTGGTGCCACAAGGTGAGCGAGCCCTGCGGGTCGGCGTCCACCAGCAGGCAGGGCCGCGAGGACTTGTGGACATGGGCCGCCAGATGAGCGGCCAGCGTACTCTTACCACTGCCGCCCTTGCGCGACGCGAAGACGACGACATTCATGGCGTTTGCCTCCAAATGTAGCGAATCACCACGACGCTGAATCAATTCGTTGATTCGGGAAAGCCAAAAATGCAGCGCGCGCGGGTTCGCCGCGACGGCGTTGCGCCGCCGCCACGGAGACCGGCGACTTTCCATCGATTTTTTGGCGAAATGGCAGCCCTTTGCGCCGTCTTTCGGCCATGGCGGCGCGGGACGGCGCACAGACGCGGATAAATACGTATTCCCCGCCCGCGCGCCCGACCGGGCCCGCGGCCTCTGAACGCGGTCAGATGCGAGGCGCCCGGCCTTGCGTTCAGCCGACGGGACCGAGCACGCGCTCGCTAGGCGACGGCCTCGATTCGCCGGCGCGCCTGCGCCTCCGCCTCGGTGCGCGGCTCGGCCGGCAGCTGCAGCACGGTGGCGCGCTGGCCGGGCGCCAGACGCGTCACCAGCACGATCCGCCCGTCCGGAAATTCGAGCGCGTCATGGTGCATGTGGACCTGATCCTTGTTGATCTGCCGGAAGCGGGCGACCCGCGCCGGCACCCTCACCGGCTCGCCGGCCGGTCCCGTGTTGAATTGGACGTCGTCGTCGAACGCGATCTCGGTGCCGGGCATCAGACAAACCGCCACACTCGGCTCGCCGACGGCCGCGAGGCCACGGCTGATCGAGTTCTCGAACCGCGTGGATACCAGCTTATCGCCGACCCGCGCCGAGCGCGATGCGACATGCATCAGGCTGTAGTCGCACATGGAATGATCTCCTCTCCTGTGATCAAGCTTTGCTCGCTTGACATAAACACCGTTCTGCAAATCCCGTTCCCACATCACCGGTCCAAGTTGAAATGTTAATGTGGCCGTGTGGTGGCACAGCCGGCGGCCGGGCGGCATGGGATCGCGCCGACCATGGTCCCGCGCGCCGCGCCGGGCGGCGCGGTGTCATGTCACCACCGGCTACCGGCAAGACATTTTGTTGCGGTCCGACCGATCCGCCGCCTCGCCGCGGCCTCGGACGGCGCCGCGACGGTGTCACAGTCCCAGATAGGCCCGGCGCACGCGATCGTCGGCCAACAGGTCGGCACCCGCGCCCGACAGCGTCATGCGCCCGTTTTCGAGCACATAGGCGCGCGTCGCGATCCTCAGCGACACGGCCACGTTCTGCTCGACCAACACGCACGTCAGCCCCTCGCGGTTGAGGTCGCGGATGGTCGCGAGTACCTGCTGCACGACGGTCGGCGCAAGCCCGAGCGAGGGCTCGTCGAACATCACCAGGTCGGGCGCGCCCATCAGGCAGCGCCCGATCGCCAGCATCTGCTGCTCGCCGCCCGACAGCGTGCCGGCCGCCTGTCGAGCGCGCTCCGCGAGGATCGGGAAGAGGTCGAACACGCGTGCCAGGTTCTTCTGCCGATGCGCGCGCGCGCGCGGCACCATCGCTCCCATGTCGAGATTCTCGGCGACCGTGAGCGAGGGAAAGAGCTGGCGGCCCTCGGCTACCTGGCCGATGCCGAGATCGCATACGCGGTGGCTCGGCCAGCCCGTGATGTCAACGCCGCGAAACACGATCCGGCCGCGCGCCGGCCGGTGGATGCCGGCGATGGTGCAGATGAGCGTGGTCTTGCCGGCTCCGTTGGCGCCGACGATGGCGACGATGGTGCCTTCCGCCACTTCGAGCGTGACGCCATCGAGCGCCTGGGCGTCGCCATGGAATACGTCGAGCCCTTCGACGCGGAGCATCAGCGCGCCCCGCCGGCAGGTGGACCGAGGCAGACCCAGACAAGGATCGTCATCTCAATCATACGGCCTCTGCGCCGAGATAGGACTTGATCACGTCCGGGTGACGCACGACCTCCGCCGGCGAGCCTTCAGCGATGGCGGCGCCGTGGTGCAGCACCAGGATGCGCGAGGCGAGCGCCATCACCGCGCGCATGACGTGCTCGATCAGGAGAATGGTGAGGCCGCTGCGGTTGAGCTCGCCGAGAATCGCGACCATGCGGTCGATCTCGGTCGGCCGCAGACCGGCCATCACTTCGTCGAGCAGCAGCAGTTTTGGCTCGGTGGCAAGCGCACGGGCGACTTCCAAGCGCTTGCGGTCGGGCAGCGTGAGCGCGGAGGCCGGCAGCCCGCGCTTGTCGAACAGGTCGAGCCGCTGCAGCACGCGGTGCGCGTGGCCGCGCGCGTCCCCAACCTGGCGGCGATGGAGCAGCGCCCCGACCATGACGTTGTCCTCGACCGTCAGCGCCGGGAACGGCCGCACGAGCTGGAAGGTGCGGCCGATTCCGCGCCGGCACACCGCGTCGGGACTGAGGCCGTCGATGCGCCGGCCTTCGAACTCGATGGTGCCGGCGTCCGGCCGCAGCGCGCCCGAGATCATGTTGAACAAGGTGGTCTTGCCGGCGCCGTTCGGTCCGATCACCGCGAAAATCGCGCCCGGTTCGATCGCAAAGCTCACGTCGCCGACCGCCAACAGGCCGCGGAAGCGCTTGGTCGCCCCGGCGACAGAGAGCAGCGCGCTCATGAGCGCTTTCCATCGAGTCGCAACGCGCGCGCGAGCCATGGCCACACGCCGTCAGGCACCAGCATGATCACGAACAGCAGGCAGATGCCGTAGAACACCTGCTTGGCGCCCGGCACCTCCACCCCGACAAAACCCAACACCTCGGTCAGCGACTCGGCGAGCCCTGTGAGCAGGAAGGCGCCGAGGATCGGCCCAAACAGCGTGCCGACGCCGCCGATGATCGGGCCGAGAATGAGCTCGATGGAGCGCGAGATGTGAAACACCTGCTCGGGAAACAGGTTGTTGTAGTAGAACGCGAAGAAGACGCCGGCGAGCGAGGTCAGGCCGGCCGAGATGACGACCGCGATCATCTTGTAACGGAAAGTGTCGATGCCGAGCGCGCGCGCCGCCTCCTCGTCCTCGCGGATGGCCTGCCAGAAATAGCCGAGCCGGCTGCGCAGCAGCAGGTGACAGAGCACGAAGGCCGCCGCCGTCATGGTCAGGATGAGGTAGTAGAACATGATCGGCCGGCCGCGCAGCGTCCACAGGTCGCTGCTCACATACTGGGCGACCGGCAGGAACAGGCCGGCGGCGGCGCCGACCCACCTGAAATGATCAAAACCGATGCGCGCGAACTCGGCGAACGCGATGGTGAGGATGGCGAAATAGACGCCGGCGACGCGGAAGCGGAAGGCCAGAAAGCCGATGATGGCGCCGCACGCCATCGCCA
>DATBWJ010000322.1:0-13983 GCA_036514935.1 Xanthobacteraceae bacterium | reverse complement strand
AGGCGTCGCATCACGTAGCCGACCGCGCCGAAGGCGATGAGCGTGATCCAGTCGCCGAGCTGGTTGCTCGACATCCAGGCGCCCATGAACGTGAACACGATGATCCCCGGCACCAGGAGATGGCCGCGCACGAAGGTGATTTTTGCGATCTGGCGGCTCCACAGCATCAGAACGAGGGCGCCGATCACGTTGGCGATGGCGAGCGTCCACATCAGCGAATAGGTGAAATCAAGGCGGGTGGTGAGCATTTCTGGGCCGGGCCGCAGTCCGTGCATCATGAAAGCGCCCAGCAGGATCGACATTCCGGCCGAACCCGGGATGCCAAAGGCGACCGTCGGCAGAAGATCGCCGGGCTTCGTGGCGTTCTCCGCCGCCGACGGCGCGATCACGCCGCGGATGTCGCCCTTGCCGAACTGCGACTTGTCCTTGGCGGTCTGAACGGCATGGCCATAGGCCGCCCAATCCGAGACCGAGGCGCCGATTCCCGGCAGAAACCCGACGTAGAGCCCGATCGCCGTGCATCGCAGCATCAGCCACCAGTGATGGAAGGTGTCGCGCACGCCCTGAAGGATTTGCCCCCTTCGCTCGACATTGCTGGCATGCGCGATCGGCAGACCGCGGGTGGCCAGGTCGATGATCTCGGGCACCGAGAACAGCCCGAGCACGACGGGGATGATTTCGAGCCCGTTCAGGAGATAGTTGATTTCAAAGCTGTAGCGGGCGATGCCGCCCTGCGTCGAATAGCCGATGGTCGCAACCAGCAGCCCGAAGAAAGCGGCGATGATGCCCTTGAGGGCCGAACGACCGCTCAACGCCCCGACGAAGGTGAGCCCCAGCACGCCGAGCATGAAGAACTCAGGCGGCGCAAACGACAGAACGATCGGCTTGAGGACCGGCAACGACGCCGCGCCGACCGCCGCCCCGATGACGCCGCCGAGCGCCGAGGCGGTATACGAGGCGCTGAGCGCGCGCATGGCTTGCCCGCGCTTGGCGAGCGGATAGCCGTCGACCACGGTCGCCGCGCCGGCAGCCGTCCCCGGCACGCCGAGCAGGACCGCGGACAGCGCGTCGCTCGTGGTGGTGACGGCGTACATGCCGAGCAGCAGCGCGAAGGCGCCGACCGGGTCCATGCCGAAGGTAAAGGGCAGCAGCAGCGAGAAGCCGATCATGCCGCCGAGTCCGGGCACGGCGCCGAGATAAAGGCCGAGCATGATGCCAAGCAACATCAGGCCGCTGGCAGGCCAGCTCGTGACGAGGCGCAGCCCCTCGATCAGCTGTTCCATCGATGTTGCGGCCTACGAAATGCCAAAAGATCGCGACCCGCCGGGGTTGCCGTCGCGCATCCCAACCAGCGAAGCCGTCAGTTGCGCGTCGCCGCTTTCCCCGACTCAACGAGCTGCTTGATGTAGACGCGGGTCTCCTCGGGCGAAGCCAGCGCCCGCTGGAGCACCCCCGCGACGCGCTCCCCGGCAAACGCTTGAACCCCTGCGCCCATGACTCGCCCAGCCTCTGCGCGGAACTTGTCGTCGCGCAGCAACGGCTCGGTCGCACCACGCAGCGCCTGGACGGCCTCGGCAGGAGCATTCGGCGCCAGCGCCAGCGCGCGCTGGGCGACCGCCTGCGAGCCGAGCAGCAGCTTGACCACGTCCCAGTCCTTCCCCGATGGAGGCGAGCCAAATCTCTCCTTGTAAAACTCCATGAAGGTGGGGATGTCGGGCGCCGCGATATCGCGCTGCGTGAGTTCGCCGCTCGTGTCGGGCAGCCCGCTCTGGAACACCGGAACCACAACGCCGGTCTTCACCAGCGTGGGGTCGGTGATCGAGACGTAGCTTGCCAAGCCCTCCATCCACGCATTGACGAAGTTCTGCTGCACCGCCGTCCGCCCGGCGCCGTCGCCGTTGATCCCTGTCACATACTTGTACTTCAATCCGAGCGCATTGAGAGCGGGCCGGGCCGACAGGTCCTTGGTGCTGGAGACGAAAAAGCCGCCGTAAATCAGGTTCTCGGCCTTGAAAATGTCGCGCCCGCTCTTCAATCCCGGCTTCACGTCGGTGCGCACGTAGAACACCTGGCTGTCGGCGACGCCAATGATGTAGTTGAACTTGGCGAAATCGACGCGCAATGCCGGGTCACCGAGCAAGCTCAGCGCAAAGCTGATGGTGCCGCACAAGGCGGTCAGCCCATCGGGGCGGGCGGCCTCGCCGACGTAATTGGCGGCGTTGGCCCCGCTCGCGCCCGGCATGTTCTTGACGACGATGGTCGGATTTCCCTCGATGTACCTGCCCATGTGATTGGCGAAGACGCGGCAGGTCAGGTCCGATCCGCCGCCGGGCGCATAGCCCACGATGAAATTGATGGTCTTGCCCTTGTAGAACGGGTCGGCCGCACTGGCGGAAGCGGCCAGGCCGGCCAGCGCCATGACGATGAGCGCGAGGATTCGCGGTTGCATGGGTGTCCTCCTCTCGTTGCGGCCTCCATTCTGATGGCGCGACCGCTGCGCCCTCATGGCTGGCATTCGGCGATCCGTCGCGTTGGCCGTCCTGCCTCGCCTCTTACTTTGTTACTTTGTCTCAAGCGGCGCTGTCATCTTGATTTGAGGAAGGCCGCCGCCTCCCGGCCGGCGATGCGGCCAAAGACCGCGCCCGACATAAGGCCGCTGCCGCTGCCGTAATTGTGGTAGTAGAGGCCACCGACGACCTCACCGGCAGCGTAGAGGCCGGGAATCGATCGTTCGGCGGTGTCCTGTACCTCGGCGCGGGTGTTGATCTTGAGCCCGCCGAACGTGAAGGTGATTCCGCAGGTCACGCCATAGGCGTGGTAGGGCGGCAGGTCGAGCGGCAAGGCCCAGTTCGATTTGTTGATGGCCAGTCCCTGGGTGCACAGCCCGTCACGCACGTTGGGATCGAACCGCACGTTGGGGCGGGGTGCCGCGTTGAAGGCCTTGACCGTTTCGAGAAACCTGCGGCCGTCAACGCCTTCGAGCTTGCCCGCCAGCTCCTCGAACGTGTCCGCCTGCACCCTGGTGATGCGCTTGATGCGGTAGTCCTCGCGCAGGAGATGGGTGACCTTCTGATCAAACACCTGCCACGCGAACTGCCCAGGTTGATTGAGCACTTCGCGCCCGTACTTCGCATATGTGAAGGTGTGGAAGTCCGCGCCCTCGTCGACGAAGCGTTCCCCCTTGGCGTTGATGTAAATGCAGAACGGGTAATTGTGCTTTTGAAAACTGTCACCCACCGTGAGGTCGCCAAAGGGCGGCGCGTTCATGTCCCATTCGGTGGCGTGGCAGCCCGACCAGTGGCCCGTCGGCATCGCGCCAATCGCGAGCGCCATCTCGATCCCGCGGCCGGTGTTGAAGCGGGTGCCGCGAACCTTGGCCAAATCCCAGCCCGGGCCGAGATAGCGGGTGCGCATCTCGGCATTGGCCTCGAATCCCCCGCACGCGAGCACCACCGCCTTGCTGCGGATGTCGCAGGTCCTGCCGTGCCGACGAATCCGAATGCCGGTAACCCCGTCGTCGTCGTGCAACAGCGATAGCGCCGGCGTTTCATAAAGCACCGGAATTCCATCGCGTTGAAGGCGCGCGTACCACGCCTTCATCAATTCCGGCCCGCCGCCCCAAATCTGCGCGGCCGATCCGCCCCAGAACTTGAAGCGCCCGCCGACGTTGAACGCGTGGTTGCCGAAGGCAAGCTGGAAACGCACGCCCTTGCTGCGCATCCAGCGGGTGGTATCAAAACTCTGGCGCACCAGCACCTCGGTCAGGTCGGGGTCCGAGCGGTACTGGGTGAGCCGCCCCATATCGTCGAAATACTGGTCCTCGGTATAGGTGTCGAGATCGCAGATGCTCAGCTCGCTGTCGGTGAGGTCGGGGATGAGCTGCCTGAGGTCATCGAGCCCGTGGTAGACGAAGCGCAGCATGCCCCCCGTGTAGGTCGAATTGCCGCCGCGCTGGTCCTCGGGGGCGGCCTCCAGGATGACAACCCGCGCGCCGTGGTCGTGGGCAGAGATCGCCGCGCTCGCCGCGGCGTTGCCGGCTCCTACGACGACGACGTCGCTCTCCAACTGATCCATGGACCCGGCCCTGGGGCGGTGCGGCGCGCCGTCGCGCGGCGTTTCGTGGCAATGATGGCCGCAAATCTATAAATGCGGTACTATAAATTTGGCATTCGTTATAAACAGGACTTATAGGCGGGCGGACGCCATGGACACGCGCCTTCTCACCCGCTTCGCGAGCGTCGTCGAGCACGGCAGCCTCAACAAGGCCGCCCAGGCGCTCCATCTGTCGCAGCCGGCGCTGTCGAAAAGCATTCAGCAGCTCGAAACGATGTTCGGAGTGCCGCTGTTGCAGCGCGGGGCGCGCGGGGTGGTTCCGACCGAGTTCGGCAAGGTCGCGTTCGAGCGCGCCAAGCTCGTGAGCGTCGAGCTCGACAATATCCAGGCGGAAATCGCAGCCCTGCGCGACGGAACTCTCGGACAGGTGTCGATCGGCATGCCGCCCGGTGAAGGGTTTTTGACCCGGGTCATGTCCCAGGTCACGCTCGAACTGTTGCGCGGGAAGGGTCGTATCGCCGTGAACATCACGGTCGGCAGCCGGGCGCAACTGCTGCATGCCTTGCGCAGGGGCGAACTCGACGTGCTCATCGCCGCCCTCGGGCGCGATCCGGTCGGCGACCTGGTCGAGGATCCCTTGTTCGCCGATCGCGACATTGTCATCGTGCGATCCGGCCACCCGCTAAGCGCGCAGGCGGACGTCGCGGTTGCGGAGCTTGTCAACTATCGCTGGGTGGTTTCCACCGAAGCCATCGGATTGGCAGAGGAGCTTGCCGCCGATTCCTTGAACCACGGGCTGCCGGCGCCCGAGGGGATGATACGGACCAACTCGTCGTTGCTGATCAAGCATCTGGTCGCGCGCGGTCCGCTCATCGGCTTTCTCGCGCACGACGCGGCGGCGGTGGAGATCGAGGGCAAGCAATTTGGGGAGCTGAGGCTGCGCGACATCGGGCCGCGCGCGCTGGCGGCGCTGTCGCCGCGCCGGATCGGATTCATCTATCGGACCGATGCCGGGCTGTCATCGGCCAGTCGCACCCTCATGAAGGACATTCGCCGGGTGTGCGCCCAGGTCTTCGGCGAACAGCGGGCGCCGTCGATGACGCCGGCCCGCGAGCCCGCCTTGCGCACGCAAGAGCCACGTGACCCTCGCGGCAGATCGCAATAGACCCGTGCGCGATTGGAGCCGTCACCCGCCATGCCGGCGCGAGCAGGTCGTCGGGTCCGAGGCGGGGGTCAGCGCGCGGAGGCGCCGAGCTGCACGCGCAGCCAGGGAAACTCCGCGTCATAGCGCGCCTCGAAATCGGCGATCGCCTTGCCGTAGCTCTCGGTCAGCGCGATCTCGTCAAAACCTTTGACGAGGCACATTTTCTGGACCGCGCCGATATCGAATCGATAGGTCATGTCCGGCCCGGCGGCGACCGTCTGGGCAGGCAGATCGATCGTGATCGCGGCGCCCGGCCGCGCGGCCAGGTAGTCGAAAAGCTTGTCGACATCGCCTTCCGGCAGCTTGATCGGCAGCACGCCGCGCTTGAAGCAGTTGTTGAAGAAAATCTCGCCGAATGACGGCGCGATCAGTGCGCGCAGGCCGAACGACCATACCGCCATGGCGGCGCTCTCGCGCGAGGAGCCGATGCCGAAATTGCGGCGGGCCAGGAGGATTTTCGCGCCCTGATAGTCGGGCCTGTTGAAAACGAAGTCCTCGTTCGGGCTGCCATCGGCGCCAAACCGCCGGTCGTGAAAGAGCACCCGCTCGTGGCCCGGCCCGATCGGCAGCTTGCTGAACCTGGACGGCACGACCTGATCGGTATCGACGTTGGATTCGTCGAGCGGAATTACGACGGCGGTCAGGCGGGTGAATGGCTCGGTCATTGTGCTGCAGGTCCCAGGCGGCGGGCGTCGGTAATGTGGCCGGTCAACGCGGCAGCCGCTGCTGTCGCCGGGCTCACGAGATGGGTGCGGCTGCCGGGTCCCTGCCGGCCCTTATAGTTGCGGTTCGAAGTCGAGGCGCAGCGTTCTCCCGGCCGCACGAGGTCGCCGTTGACGCCAGTGCAAAACGCGCATCCCGAATCCCGCCATTCAAAGCCGGCGTCGCGGAAAATGCGATCGAGGCCCTCGCTCTCCGCCTGCCGCTTGACCGAGCGCGAGCCCGGCACGACGTAGGCCGGCACCACCGCGCGGCCCCGACGCGCCACCTCGGCTGCCGCGCGCAAGTCCTCGATGCGCGCATTGGTGCACGAGCCGATGAAGACGCAGTTGATCGGCACATCGCAAAGCCGCATGCCCGGCTTGAGGTCCATGTAGGCCAGCGCGGCCTTCATCGCCTCCCGCCGCACCGGATCGCCTTCGTTGGCCGGGTCCGGAATGGGCTCGTCCACCGCGACCACCTGCGAGGGGTTGGTGCCCCACGACGCCAGCGCGGCGACGCGCGAGCCGTCGATGCGAACCTCGCGATCGAAGCTCGCGCCGTCGTCGGTCTGAAGAGTGCGCCAGAAGCCAAGCGCCTTCTCCAAGTCGGCGCCCTTGGGAGCGTGCGGCCGGTCGGCGAGATAGCCGAACGTCGTGTCGTCGGGCGCAACCATGCCGCCGCGCGCGCCGCCCTCGATCGACAAATTGCACAGCGTCATGCGTTGTTCCATCGACAGCGCGCGCACCGCCGAGCCGGCATATTCGATGAAGTAGCCGATGCCGCCGTCGTTGCCGATGGTGCGAATGATCGCGAGCGCGAGGTCCTTGGCGCTGACGCCGAAGCCGAGCCGGCCGTCGACAATGATGCGCATGCGCTGGGGCGTCGCCTGCCACAGGGTCTGGGTGGCGAGGATGTGGGCGAGTTCGGAGGAGCCGGTGCCGAAGGCGACGGCGCCGAACGCCCCATGGGTGCAGGTGTGCGAATCGCCGCCCACGATGACGGTGCCGGGCAGGGTCATGCCAAGCTCGGGGGCCACCACGTGCAGGATGCCCTGCAGCGGATCATCGTGACTGAACAGCACGATGTCGTGCGCGTGGGCATTGCGCTCCATCAGCGCGATCTCGTCGCGGTTGGCCACGATCTCGAAGCCAGCCAGTCCGCGCTCGCGCCCCACGGTCGGCACGTAATGGTCGGCGCAGGCGATGGCGCTGCGCGGGCGGCGAACGGGCCGGTTCCAGGCGGCGAGGGTGCGGAACGCGTGATTGGACCCTTCGTGAAGAAGCAGTCGGTCGATGTAGATCAGCGCCTCGCTCCCTTCGAACTGCGTGACCACATGCCGCTGCCATATCTTGTCGAACAGCGTTCGTGCCATGAAGCGCTCCGCCACTGCCAACCGCCCAATACGCTACCCCGCGCCCCGGCGCGGTGCCACGATGATCTGCCTGCCGAGCGCCGTACCACAAGTGCCGCGCCCGCGCATCTCGTGCGCTCGAACGCGCGGGCTTGTCGCCGTCACGCTCACAACGTAATGGTCATCGCGGTCAAGCTAGACCCCTCGGTTCAAGATCGCAAACATGCAAACGCGATATGTTATTCGCGTTTGGAATATGGCGATGCAAGGCAGGGCAGAGACGATGATCCAGCTCACGCGCGAGGTCGCACAGGCGGTTGCGGCAATGCGCTACGAGGCGATTCCGCCCCAGGCCATCAGCGCCGCTTGCAACGGCATCACCGATTGCGCGGCGGTCACCATTCTGGGGCGCACTAGCGAGGTGGTGCGCGTCCTGCGCTCGGTGCTCGGCCTGCGGCCGGGGCGGGGCGAGGCGCGCATCTGCTTTAGCAGCGACGGCGCGCCTGCGCCGCAGGCGGCGCTGGTCAATGGAACGGCGGCGCACGCGCTCGACTACGACGATATCGGCCTTAACCGGGTGCAGCCGACCCATCCGTCCGCCGTCCTTGCCTCCGCCGTGCTGGCGGAGGCCGAGGCGCTTGGCTGCTCGGGCCGCGACGTGCTCACCGCCTATATCACCGGTTATGAAGTCTGGGGGGAGGTCGGCTCGCGCGACCGGCGGCCCTACCACGTCAAAGGTTGGCACCCGACCGCCACTTTCGGGGCCATTGCGGCGGCCGCCGCCGCAGCAAGGCTGCACGACCTCGATGCTGAGCGAACAGCTCGCGCCATCGCCATCGCCGCCTCGCAGGCCGGCGGCCTGGTCGCCAACTTCGGCACCATGACCAAGCCGTTTCACGCTGGCCGCGCGGCGCATGTCGGCGTCCTGTCGGCCCGCCTCGCCGCCGCCGGAATGACCGCGGCGCCGGATGCGCTCGAGGCCAAGCAGGGCTTCCTCAACGCCATGTCGCCGGGCGGCGAGGTCGATCTTGCCACGCCGACCGGGATCGGCCGGCACTGGCGGCTGATCTCGGACGGTTTGGGGTTCAAGCTCTACCCGATGTGCTACGGGACGCACCGCGCGCTCGACGGCATGATCGCGCTCGTCAAGGAGCATGATGTGAGGTCGGAGGCCGTCGCCGACATCAACGTCGAGGTGTGCGAGGTCCAAATGGCCAATCTCATCCATCACAATCCGCAAAGTGCGCTCAATGCCAAGTTCAGCATGGAATTCGCGCTGGCGACGGCGGTCATCGCCCGGCGCGTGACGATGGTGGAGGTGGCGGACTCGTTCGTTCAGCGGGGGGACGTGCGCGCGCTCATGAACAAGGTGCGGATCACGCTCCTGCCGGCTGGCGATCCAACGCGCCATCGCGGCCCGCCTGCGGATGGCGTGGTCGTGTCGCTCACGGATGGGCGCCGGATCGAGCGGCGCTTCGAGGAACCGCTCGGCCATCCCGACAAGCCGGTCGGCGCCGACGTGCTGTGGACGAAATTTTTGGACTGCACGCGCGGCGCCCTGGCGGAATCGGAGGCGCGGCGGCTGTTCGGGATGTTGCAGAATCTCGACCAGGTTGCATCACTGGCCGAACTCCCGACGATTGCGCGCACCGAGGCGGCGGCATAGTGCGGGCATTTGGGCGTCGGCTGCCCTCAAGCTCACAACCCGATATAGCGCTGCACCAGGTGCTGATCGCCGAGCAGGGCGTCGGCGGTGCCGTCGAACACGATCTCGCCCTTGAACAGCACGATCGCGCGGTCGACGAGGCGCGCCAGCCGGCTCAGGTTGCGGTCGATGATCATGGCGGCGACGCCGGTCTTGCAGATCCCGCCAAGGGTGTTCCAGATGTCGCGCGCAATCAGCGGGGCCAGGCCCTCCGTCGCCTCGTCGATGAGCAGAAGGCGCGGGTTGGTCATGAGCGCGCGGCCGATCGCGAGCATCTGCTGCTCGCCGCCCGACAGATGGTGGCCGCCATGCTCGATCCGCTCGGCCAGCCGCGGGAACAGCTCAAGCACTCTGTCGAGCGTCCAGGCCGACGCCGGGTCGCGGCCGGGCCGCGCGCACATCACCAGATTTTCTTTGACCGAGAGGCTGCCGAATATCTCTCGCCCGGCAGGGACGTAGCCGACGCCGGCGCGCGCGATGGCGTCGGGCTCTGCGGCGATGATGTCCTGGCCGGACAGCACGAGACTGCCGCGTCGCACCGGCACGAGGCCGAGGATGGCGCGCAGCAGCGTCGTCTTTCCCATGCCGTTGCGGCCGAGCACCGCCACGATTTCACCCGGTGCGAGGCTGAACGACACCGCGCGCACGATCGGCGTCTGTCCGTAGGCAGCATCGAAGCCGCGCGCCTCGAGGAGCGGGGCTGCGCCCTGCGCGAGCGGCTCGCCGTTCCCGTGTGCACGAGCGTCGGAGGCGCGCATGTCAGGCCGGCCTGTCGGCACTGGCAGCCGGCCCGGTCACCACGGCACGCCTTGCGACCGCGCGCTTAGCGAGCAACGGCGAAGGTCTAAGTGGGCATGTCACCCGTTTCGCCCTCCCGGCCCAAGTAAGCCTCCTGGACGGAGGCGCTGCGGCGAATCGCGTCGGGATCGCCGCTTTCGATGACACGGCCGTTGTCCAGCACCGTGATGCGGTTGGCGATCGCGAACACCACGTCGACATCGTGCTCGATGAGCAGGATCGCGCAGCTTTGCCGCAGATCGTCGATGAGAGCGGCGATCTCGCGGACCTCGTCCGGCCCCAGTCCGGCGAGCGGCTCGTCCAGCAGCAGGATTTGCGGTCCAAGCGCGAGCACCGCCGCGATCTCCAGCCGCCGCCGCTCGCCATGACTGAGGATGTCCGTCATCGTCTCGCGACGCCCAGCAAGCCCGACCTGGCCGAGCGCCTGATCTGCCTTCTCCCTGACAAGGCTGAGGCTGGCAAGTGGCTGCAAACGTCGCCAGATCGGGACCGAATGAAGCGCCGCCAGGCGAACCATGTCGATGGCGGCGAAGCCGGGAATGACGGCGCTGCGCTGATAGGTGCGGCCGATGCCGAGACGCGTGCGCTCCTGGATGGTGAGGCCGGTGACGTCGCGCCCCGCGCGCATCACGCTGCCTGCGCTCGGCGCAAGGTCGCCGGCCAGCATGGCCAGGAACGTCGATTTGCCCGCCCCGTTCGGCCCGATCACCGAATGGATCTCGTGCGGATAAAGTTCGAAGTCGACGTTGTCGACGGCAATCAACCCGCCGAAGCGCTTGCTCAGGCCGCGGGCGCGCAGGACCGGCTCAGGCATGCCGCAACCCTAACGCAGGAATGGACAGCCGAGCCGCATAGGGCACGAGGCCTTTGGGCGCGAAAAGGACGACCGCTACGATGATGAGCCCGACGCCGATGAGCCAGTGCTCGGTCATTCGTTGCAGCACTTCCTCGGCCAGCAAGAGGACGATGGCGCCGACGGCGGGCCCCGATACCGTATCCTTGCCGCCGATCAGCACCATGACCAGGGGAATGGCCGAAGCGTGCCAGGCGAGCATTTCCGGTGCGACGAAACCGTGCTGGGCCGCCGTCAGATATCCCATCGCGCCGGCCATGGCCCCCGAAATGGTGAAGGCGATGAGACGGACCACGTAGGGCGAGAACCCGAAGGCGCGCACGCGGACCTCGTTGTCGCGCGAGGCAACCAGCACGCTGCCGAAGGCCGATCGCTTGAGCCACCAGGTGGCTCCAATCACCGCGGCGACAACGATCGCCACGACGACGTAATAGCGCTCGGCCTCATCCAAAGAGATCGCAGTCCCGAACAGCCGCAGCTCGGGGCGCATGTTGATGTAGGCACCGTCGGCGCTGCCGACGAGTCCCATGTCGTGGAAGAGATGATAGCCGAGCTGGCCGAATGCGAGCGTCATCAGAATGAAATACATGCCGCGCGAGCGGATCGACACGGCGCCGATCGCAGCCGCTACCACCGCGGCCCCGACAATCGAGATGGCGGCCGTGGACAAAAGGTTCGCCGGCTCCGAGGCGGGCGCAATCATCGCGAAGACGTAGGCGGCAACCCCGGCAAACGCCGCGTGGCCGATGCTGACCATGCCGCCGGGGCCGACGACGAATCCAAGGGCGACCGCAAGGCCGGCCTGCACGGCAATCGTCGTCGCCAGCTTGATCTCGTAGCCCGCGAACGCGAACGGCACGCCGGCGGCGACAAGCGCGAGCAGGATGAGCACGCACGCGTCCACGCGATCCAAGTGGTTGCCGCTCATGCCGGCCGGCTCCCGAACAGGCCGTGCGGCCGCACGATCAGGACGGCGATCATGGCGGCATAGACGAGGAACGCCGCGAAATCGGGAAAGAACTGCTTGCCGAAGGCATCGATCAGCCCGAGCAGCAGCGCGCCGGCCAACGCCCCGTTCAAGGAGCCGAGCCCGCCAAGCACGATGACGACGAACGACAGGATCAGCACCTGGTCGCCCATGCCCGGATAGACGGAGGCCAGCGGGGCGGCAATGACGCCGGCGAGCACCGAGCAGGCGATGCCCACCGCCGTCACGCCCAGATAGACGAGCTTTACGTCGATCCCCAGCGCGCGCGCCATGTCGCGGTTCTCAGCGCCGGCCCGCAGCATCATCCCGATCCGTGTCCTGGCCATGATGAGATGCATGGCGGCGACGAACAGCACGCCGATGACGCAGGCAAACACGCGATAGAGGGGATAGGCGAACGTGTCGGTCAGCCGGATCGAGTAGTCGAGTATTTTCGGCACGCTGACGGAATGGGCATCGCTGCCGAAGATGATGCGTTGCGCCTCGTTGAGCAGGAGTATAAGGCCAAAGCTCAGCAGCACCTGCGACAGATGATCGGAGCTGTCGAGCCGGGACAGCAGAAAGCGTTCGAGCAACGCTCCCAGCGCGAGCCCCAGCACGATGCCCGCGGGCAGCGCCAGCCAGAAGCTCGCAACGTGGCGCGTCATGGCAAAGGCAACGTAGGCGCCGACCATGTAGAACGCGCCATGGGCGAGATTGATGATGCCCATGAGGCCGAGCAGCAGCGTCAGGCCGCTGGCCACCAGGTAAAGAATAAGGCCGTATTGGACGGCGTTGAGAAGCTGGATGAAGAAGACGAAGGAGGACATGGAGGATAGCCCGCCGATCGAGCGTTTTCCCTCGCCTGTTGCCGGCAGGGCAGCTCACGCGCCCACGCACTGCGCAAAGGCGCGCTGCGACAATTCTCAACCCCTCCCTGGCCCGGAGCCCGTTGCCAGGGTCCAAGGATCGGGTCAAACCATGCGGCAGCCGGTGCCCGGATCGGCAAGCGCCTGGTGCGCGATCCTGACGAACGCGTTCTTGCCCTTGCGCGCTTCGCGCAGATAGATGTTCTGCACCGGGTTCTGCGATGGCGAGAACGTGACCGGCCCGCGCGGGGAGTCGATCTTGGCGGCGCGCATGGCCTTATAGAGGGGGTCGGTCGCCTTGATGTCGCCTTTGACTGCCTCCATGCCGATCCACAACAGCGCGGCGGCGTCGTAGCCCTGCACCGCGTAGACGTCCGGATCGACGTTGTGGCGCTTGCGGAATTCCGCCCGGAAGCGCCGGTCGACCGGGTTGTCGAGGTCGTCGGCGTAATGCAGCGTGGTTCGGATTCCCTCCGCGGCTTCGCCCTGCGCGGGCAAAGTGCCGTCGGTGAGGAAGCCCGGACCATAAAGCGGGATGGATTGTTTCAATCCGGCCGCGGCATAGTCCTTGACGAATTTCACCGCGCCGCCGCCGGCGAAAAAGGCGTACACCGCCGCCGGCTTCTTGTCGGCGATCTGGGTCAGGTAGGACTGGAACTCGACTTGCGGGAAGGGCACCCACAGCTCGCCGACCAATTGCCCCCCAGCCTTGGCGAAGCCTTCCTTGAACCCGGCCATCTGCTCCTCGCCGGAGGAATATTTCCAGGTCAGCGTCATCGCGGTCTTGTGGCCGTCATCGACCATGACCTTGCCCGCCGGGAAATTGGGCTGCCAGTTGGTGAACGAGCTGCGGAAAATGTTGGGCGCGCAGGCCGAGCGGGTGGCCGCGTCGGCGCCGGCGTTGGGGATGATCATCAGTTTGCGGCTCTCGCGCGCGATCTTGACCATGGCCATCTGCACGCCGGAATGCACGGTCCCGACCACGACATCGACCTTGTCGCGTTCGACCAGCTTGTTCATGTTGTCGGTGGCCTTCGACGGCTCGGCCTGGTCGTCGACCTGGACATACTCGACCGCCCGCCCGCCGAGCTTGCCGCCCTTCTCCTCGACATAGAGCCGGAACGCGTTGTCGATGTTCTTTCCGAGCACCGCGTAGGTCCCGGTATAGGGCAGCATGAAGCCGACCTTGATCGCGGCGCCCTGGGCCACGGCGGGACGTGGGAAGTTGGAGGTCAAGGCCAGCGTGGCGAGGCTGGCCGCTCCCTTCAGGGCGGATCTGCGCGTGACGACATGCTTGTGTCCGGCCTCAGCGTTCATGGCGCTCCTCCCGCTTGATATTCTGCGATCTTGGCGGCAACCGGCCCCCGTGTGGTCGGCGATATCGCCGGACCCCGAATGCAGGATACTTCCGGCGGTTTGCCATTGGCAAGAACGCTTCCGTTGTGCCGTTTCGCGCCCGGGTCGGGTCAGTCCGACGACAG
>DATBWJ010000321.1:0-2007 GCA_036514935.1 Xanthobacteraceae bacterium | reverse complement strand
CATCGGCTGCCAGCGGGGGCTTGCGCGCGCGCGGCCGATTGCGACATAGAGGACATGGCCGACGATATCCCCTTCGACAAGACGCTGGATCTCATCCCCGGGCAGGCCGAGGAGGCTGCGCCCGGCGTGCGGCGCGTTCTCGCCGACAACCCGGGGCCGTTCACGTTCAAGGGCACAGTGAGCTACATCGTCGGGCGCGGTTCGGTCGCGATCATCGATCCGGGCCCTGACGATGACCGGCACGTGGCGGCGCTGCTGGCGGCGGTGCGCGGCGAGACGGTGACGCACATTTTCGTCACCCACAGCCATCGCGACCATTCCGCGGCGGTGGGCGCACTCAAGGCACTCACCGGAGCCATGGTGGTGGCTGGAGGACCACATCGCGCGGCGCGGCTGCTTCATATCGGGCAGGCCGAGCGCCTCGACGCCGGCGGAGACCCCGATTTTGCGCCCGACCGCGTGTTGACCGACGGCGAGGTGGTCGACGGTCGCGGCTGGAGGCTTGAGGCGATCGCCACCCCCGGCCATGCCGCCAATCACATGTGCTACGCGCTCGTGGGGTCCGCAATCCTGTTTTCCGGCGATCACGTGATGGCGTGGTCGACCGCGGTGGTGGCGCCGCCGGACGGCTCGATGAGCGACTACATGGCCTCGCTCGAAAAGCTCGCGCGCCGGCAGGAAACGATCTATTTCCCCGGCCACGGCGGGGCGGTCCGCGACGCGCCCGCCTTCGTGCAGCATTACATCCGCCATCGGAAGGCACGCGAGGCCGCGATCTTGCGTCGCCTGGCCACGGGCGAGGCAGACATCCCAGCGATCGTGCAGGAAGTCTATGTCGGGCTCGATGCGCGGCTGATGAACGCCGCCGGCATGTCGACGCTCGCGCACCTGGAGGACCTGGTGGCACGCGGCGTGGTGGCCACGGACGGCCCGCCCTCGATTGCCGGCGTCTACCGCCTGGCTGGCTGAGCGGGAGGCAGCGATTTGGCGGCCCGCTGCGCCTTGCGAGCCGGCTGCTCGCCCTTGTCCGGCGTCATCGCCTCGTCGAGGTCCTCGATGAGACTGCTCACGCGCGCCGCGTTGGTGCCGAGGTCGTGATTGCCGTAGCGCGAGGCCGATCGCACGTCGACGCGCACGCCCGTTTCGACAGTACGGATGCGGATGACCACGTCGTCGCGAAAGCCCATGATCGGGGTGCGCACAATGGCCTCGATACGGCCATCGCGGCGCCCTGCCTGGGGTGGGCGCGCGTCGACGATGCGCCATTTGCGCTGGCTCACCACCGCATAGGCGGCCTCATAGGCTGTTTTGGCATCCACGTTGGCGGCAAGCGGAGCGACGTCGGGATAAGCCGCCCGCTGGCGTTCGTAGAGAGCGGGCCCGCGATAAGCGACCGGGTTGGCCTCGCGCGTGCGCAGGCGCGCCACCGCTTCAAAACGCGGCGGATCGTGTGGATCGGTGGTGATGTCGTTGATCGCCGGAAGTTGGTAGGCCTTGACGCCGAGGTAGGCCGGATAAGCCAGCATCAATGCGCCGATTGCCAGGGCCGCAAGCGCATAGCGGGCGCCGTCGCAGCCGTCGATCCAGATCACCACCAACGCGGCGATCGCCAAAAGGATTGCGATGGCCGCAAGCGCGAGTGCGGCAGCGAATGTCGCCAGGACGGGCCGGAAATCCAAGAGGCCAGCGCGCTCGATGATGATCGCCAAGGCCGCCACCGGCAGCGAGAAGATCGCAAGCCGGCGGGCCCAGATCGCGAGCCGCGAGGGGGGTGGCTGGGGAAGGCGGCGTCGCACCATTGCGCGTTCAAAGCCTGGCGGCGTGAGTCGGCGCGCCGCTATCGCAATAAGGCCTTGCATCGGCGCGGGCAACCTACCGGGCGGCTGTCATCACCTGTGGCTGGGGGGCTGCTGGCAGGATGGCGGCGCGGCAGCTTGCGCCGGCGCGCCTTCGGCTCTACCCCCGCTGGGCCGTGGCTTGCCGCCGAGGCAACGGCCTCGGTGCCGC
>DATBWJ010000320.1:0-5365 GCA_036514935.1 Xanthobacteraceae bacterium | reverse complement strand
CGGGCGCCCAGCCCGGCCGGCCGGCGCGCAAGGGGCGGCTGTTCGCGCTCGAGCCGCTGGCAGGCGAAGCGCACGAAGCCCCGCGCCTGCCCTCCGGTATTGCCGAGTTCGACCGCGTCACCGGTGGCGGGTTCGTCCGCGGCTCGGTGCTGCTGGTGGGGGGCGACCCAGGCATCGGCAAGTCGACGCTCCTCATCCAGGCCGCCGCAACGGTCGCGCGCGCGGGCCATCGCGCGGTCTACATTTCGGGCGAGGAGGCGGTGGCGCAAGTGCGGCTGCGCGCCGAGCGGCTTGGCCTGTCGCAGGCGGCAGTCGAGCTCGCGGCTGAGACTTCGGTCGAGGACATCGTTGCAACCATCGGACATGGCAAGACTCCGCGCCTCGTCGTAATCGATTCGATCCAGACCATGTGGACCGATATGGTCGAATCGGCGCCGGGGACGGTCACCCAGGTGCGCGCGGCGGCGCAGGTGCTGATCCGCTTCGCCAAGCGCTCGGGCGCCGCCGTCATCCTGGTCGGCCACGTCACCAAGGACGGACAGATCGCCGGCCCGCGCGTGGTCGAGCACATGGTCGACGCCGTGCTCTCCTTCGAGGGCGAGGGCGCCCACCAGTTTCGCCTGCTGCGGGCGGTCAAGAACCGGTTCGGCCCTACCGACGAAATCGGCGTGTTCGAAATGACCGGCGCCGGCTTGCGCGAGGTCGCCAATCCTTCCGAATTGTTCCTGTCCGAGCGCCACTGCGGCACGCCCGGCGCGGCGGTCTTCGCCGGCATCGAGGGCACGCGGCCGATCCTGGTCGAAATCCAGGCGCTGGTGGCGCCGACTGCACTGGGCACCCCGCGCCGGGCCGTGATCGGCTGGGACCCGGGCCGGCTGTCGATGGTGCTCGCCGTGCTCGAAGCCCATTGCGGGGTGCGGCTGTCCGGCCACGATGTCTATCTCAACGTGGCGGGCGGCCTGCGCATTGTCGAGCCGGCCGCCGACCTTGCCGCCGCCGCCGCACTGGTGTCCTCGCTGACCGCGGCTGCGCTGCCTGCGGACGCAGTCTATTTCGGGGAGATCTCGCTGTCGGGCGCCGTGCGGCCGGTGGCGCAGGCCGCCGCGCGGCTGAAGGAAGCGCAAAAACTCGGCTTCTCGCGCGCGGTGGTGCCGGAGAGCGCACGGGCGGAGCCGGCTGATCCGGGCCTGGCCGTCACCGCGGTCGACATGCTGTCCGCCCTGGTGGCCGATATCGCGGCCCGTGGGGCCGCTCCTCAACGCAGGGTGCGGCCGGTGCGCTGAGGCCGCCCATTATCGCCGGCGAGGAGACGGGTGACGCAGCCGGGGTGGGCGGCTATATACGGGCCGCCGGGCGCGGATCGCGCCGGCGCGCGCGGCCGGCGGGCGCGTGGAGTGCTCTGCCGTGCCTGCAAGCGCGCTTGCCGGTGACGGAGCGTTAAGATCAGGTCGCTCATGGAAGGCGCGGTCGATTCGACCTCGTTGGACGCGAAGACGGGAGGCGCCTGAGGCGATGCCGATCACGCTGCTCGACCTGTTCCTGCTCGGCGTCATGCTGATCTCCGGACTGCTCGCCATGATCCGCGGATTCATGCGCGAGGTCCTGTCGATCGCGGCCTGGGTCGGCGCGGCGGTGGCGACGCTCTACGCCTATGCCGGCCTGCTGCCCTATGCCAAGCAGTATTTTAACAACGACATCGTGGCCGCCGGGGTGACGATCGCCGGCATATTCCTCGGCACGCTGATCGTGGTCTCGCTCTTCACCATCCGCATCTCGGACCGCATCCTCGACAGCCGCGTCGGCGCGCTCGACCGCACCTTGGGCTTCCTGTTCGGCTTGGCACGCGGCTTGTTGATAGTAGTGGTGGCGCTCCTGTTCTTCGACTGGCTGGTACCCGCCAAGTCGCAGCCGAACTGGGTCGCCAATGCCAAGTCGCGGGTGGTGTTGCAGGGGACGGGGAATTGGCTGATGTCCCTGTTGCCCGAGGACCCGGAAACCACCATTTTGAAGAAGCTGAAGAGACCGAAGGGCGACGAGGATGGCCCGGCCGAGGCGCCAGCCGACCAGCGCTCCGAAGCGCGCCCGCGATCTGGCCCCGCGCGCGCGGATATGGCGGGCTACGAGCGGGCGGAGCGCGCCGATATGCGCCGATTGATCGACACGACGAGGCGATGAGCATGATGCCGAAAGATTCTCCACTGTCATTCCGGCCGAGCGAAGCGAGTGCCGGAATCCATAACCCCGACACTGATTATGTCGGACAGACAGGGGTTATGGATTCCGGGTTCGCACGCTTCGCGTGCGCCCCGGAATGACGACGGAAGCGTCTGCCTAACAGGTCAGGACAGCCGATGCGCGCAGCGATGGACCAAGGCGACCTCGACCTCTCCGGCGACCGCCTGCGCGAGGAATGCGGCGTCTTCGGCATCTATGGCCATCCCGACGCCGCGGCGATCACCGCGCTCGGCCTGCACGCGCTCCAGCACCGCGGCCAGGAGGCGGCCGGCATCGTCAGCTACGACGGCACGCGCTTCCATTCCGAGCGCCGGCTCGGCCTCGTCGCCGACACCTTCTCCCGGCGCGACGTGATCGACCGCCTGCCCGGCACCATGGCCGTCGGGCACGTGCGCTACTCGACGACCGGCGAGACCATCCTGCGCAACGTGCAGCCGCTGTTCGCCGAGCTGAACGCCGGCGGCTTTGCGGTCGCCCACAACGGCAACCTCACCAATGGCCTCACCCTGCGCCGCCAGCTCGTCGGCGAAGGCGCGATCATGCAGTCGACCTCCGACACCGAGGTGATCCTGCATCTGGTGGCGCGCTCGCGCCGCGGGCGCTTCATCGACAAGTTCGTCGAGGGGCTGCGCCAGCTCGAAGGGTCCTACTCGCTGGTCGCGCTCACCAACAAGAAGCTGATCGGCGCGCGCGACCCGCTCGGCATCCGCCCGCTGGTGATCGGCGAGCTGCACGGCTGCCCGATCTTCACCTCGGAGACCTGCGCGCTCGACATCATTGGCGCGCGCTACGTGCGCGACGTGGAGAACGGCGAGATCGTCGTCTACGACGCCGACGGCACGCACGTCCACAAGCCGTTCCCGCCGGTGCCGCCGCGGCCCTGCATCTTCGAATACATCTATTTCGCCCGGCCGGATTCCGTTGTCGGCGGCCGCAGCGTGTACGAGATCCGCAAGAGCGTGGGCCGCGAACTCGCCGCCGAGGCGCCGGCCACCGCCGACATGGTGGTGCCGGTGCCCGACTCCGGCGTGCCGGCCGCGCTCGGCTACGCGCAGGCCGCCGGCATCCCCTACGAGCTCGGCATCATCCGCAACCACTATGTCGGCCGCACCTTCATTCAGCCGACCCAATCGATCCGCGAACTCGGCGTTCGCCTCAAGCACAACGCCAACCGCGCGGTGGTGGCGGGCAAGCGCATCGTGCTGATCGACGATTCGCTGGTGCGCGGCACGACCTCGGTCAAGATCGTGCGCATGATGCGCGAGGCCGGCGCCAAGGAGGTGCATTTCCGCATCGCCTCCCCGCCCATCACCCATCCGGACTACTACGGCATCGACACGCCCGAGCGCGACATGCTGCTCGCCGCCGTGCATGACCTCGACGGCATGCGGCGCTTCATCAACGCGGATACGCTCGCCTTCCTGTCGATCGACGGGCTCTACCGCGCCATGGGCGAAGGCCGCCGCGACCCGCTGCGCCCGCAGTTCACCGACCACTGCTTCACCGGCGAGTACCCGACCCCGCTCACCGACCAGGTGGCGCACGAACCCTCGCCGCGGCAATTGTCGCTGTTGGCGGAAGCGAGCTGAGCACGTGTAGGGTGGGCAACGGCGTACAGGGCCGTGGGTGACACAAATCTGCAATTTGGTCGTATACTATTAATATGAGCAAGCTTCTCGAAAAGGCCATCGAGGTCGCGCGCCGGCTGCCGCCGGACGAGCAGGACGACGTCGCGCGCGCCATCATGGAACTCGCGGGCGCAAGTGAAAGCACGCCGGTGCCGCTCACGCCGGAGGAGCGCGAGGCCATCGCCCAGTCCAAGGCGGCTGCCGCGCGCGGCGACTTCGCCACCGAGGACGAGGTGCGCGCGGTCTGGGCCAAGCATAGCCGATGAGGCTGCGTTATACCCGTACAGCCCTTGCCGACCTGGATTCAGTTCTCGATTACATTTCGCTCCACTCACCGCAGGGCGCAGCGCATGTGCACGCCCGCATTCAGGCCATCATCAGACTGTTGCTCTCTCACCCTCGCATCGGCGCGCAGACCGATGATCCCACGGTCCGCCGCATCAATACTTCGCCCTATCCATACTTGATATTTTACGAGATCGCCGGCGACGAGATCATCATCCACGCCGTGCGCCACGGCGCGCGCGATCCCTCTGGTATGCCCGGTGCAAGCTGAGCAACCCTGCTTGCGAGCCATGTAAGAACACCCGCGGAGCCAGTCGCACAAATCGATTCAACTTCCGACGATCAGTCTCTACAACACGCGGCCAGCACAACGCGGATATCCACGACGAAGGCGCCCATCGCAACAGAGAGCACCATGAAACCCTTGAGCAACCGCGTCGCGCTTGTCACCGGCGCCTCGCGCGGCATCGGCCACGCCGCCGCGCGCGCGCTCGCCCAGGCGGGCGCGCACATCGTTGCCGTCGCGCGCACGGTCGGCGGGCTCGAGGAGCTCGATGACGCCATCCGCGCCGAGGGCGGCGGCGCCACCCTGGTGCCGCTTGACTTGAAGGATTTCGACGGCATCGACCGCCTCGCGCTCGCGCTCAAGGAGCGCTACGGCCGGCTCGACATTCTCATCGGCAACGCCGGCGTTCTCGGCCCGCTGTCGCCGCTCGACCACGTGCCGCCCCAGGATTTCGACGAGGTGATCGCGGTCAACGTCACCGCCAACTTCCGCCTGATCCGCGCCTTCGCCGATCTGCTGAAAGCCTCCGACGCCGGGCGCGTCGTGTTCGTGACCTCGGGCGTCGCCTCGCTCGGCCTCGCCTACTGGGGGCCCTATGCGGTGTCCAAGGCCGCGCTCGAAGTCCTCGCGCGCACCTTCGCCGCCGAGACCGCCACGACGGCGGTGCGCGTCAACGTCATCGGCCCCGGTCCGATCCGCACCCGCATGCTGGCCACCGCCATGCCGGGGCTCGACCCGGCGAGCGTCGATCCGCCGGAGGCTGTGGCC
Source organism: Xanthobacteraceae bacterium (assembly GCA_036514935.1). Taxonomy (GTDB): domain Bacteria; phylum Pseudomonadota; class Alphaproteobacteria; order Rhizobiales; family Xanthobacteraceae; genus DATBWJ01. The sequence continues at coordinate 163 of DATBWJ010000320.1, read as the reverse complement.
GAAAAGATTGTCGCGCTCTGCCTGCCGGCGATGACCGAGACCGGCAAGTATTACGACTACCGCGCGGCAAAATTTCTGGAGTTTCGCCGGCCCGGCTGACTCACCAGAGCAAGGACACACTTTATCCAGCGCCCTCACCCTCACCCCACCCTCTCCCCCTCCC
>DATBWJ010000319.1:0-2225 GCA_036514935.1 Xanthobacteraceae bacterium | reverse complement strand
AGCGCATCAGGATTATCGACGAAATGGTGCGCAGCTTCGAGCCGCTCGTGCTCGGACTCGATCCGACGCAGTGCGGCCGATTTCTATCGCGCGCGTGGGCGGACATCCGTCCAATCGGCCACTCGGGCCTTGCGGTGATCGCGCTCGCCGCCGTCGACATGGCGCTGTGGGACCTGCGCGCCAAGCTCGCCGGTATGAACGTCGCGCGGCTGATCGGCGCCTGCCGCGTCACGCTGCCGGTCTATCACAGCGGTGACTACTGGGTGACGGTCTCGCTCGACGAGCTGCAGCGCAACGCCGCGGCCCACATGGCGCGCGGCTTCCGCGCGTTCAAGCTCCGCATCACGCCAAGAATCCCCGACACCGTGGCGCGCATGCGCGCCTTGCGCGAGGTGATCGGTCCCGACGCCGCGCTGCTCGTTGACCTCAACCAGCGCGCGACGGTCGCGGAGGCCATCCGCCTCGGCCGCGCGCTCGAAGGCTACAACCTCACGTGGATCGAGGAGCCGGTGCCGCATCATGACCACGCCGGCGAGGCCGCGGTCGCCGCCGCGCTCGACACGCCGCTCGCCAGCGGCGAGTCGGTCTACACCAGCCGCGGCATTGTCGAGATGCTGCACGTGCGCGCGGCCGACGTGGTGATGCCCGATCTCCAGCGCATGGGCGGCCCGACGGAGTTCCTGAAGGCGGCGTGCTGCGCGCAGGCGTTCGATACGCCCTGCTCCAACCATTGCTATACCGAGATGAGCCTCTCGCTGTTGGCCGCGATCCCGAACGCGCACTGGCTCGAATACATGCCGTGGCTCGAGCCCGTCTACCGCGAGCGCATCGAGTTGAACAAGGATGGCCACGCGGTCGTGCCCGAGCGGCCGGGCTGGGGCTTCTCGTTCGATCTGGATGCGATCAGGCATTACGCCTTGGCGCGCTGACGCGCACGGATCGACTGCGTGCGGCGGCGCTGAGTGCCGGTTGAGGCCCGCGCATGGCGTCGCCGGCTCAGGCCGCGAAGCGCTCCTCGCCGCGCTTGGCGGCATAGAAGGCGTCCCAGAACTCCAGCCGCGGCAGGTCCCGCATCGGCGCCGGCCTGGTCTCGTCGCCGAACTCCATGGTCATCTGCGCGCCCGCGTCGAACCTCGGCCAGCGCGGCAGGCCGTCGCCATTGGGATCGCCGGTGCCGGCGAAGTTGAGCCAGTAGCGCGAGATCGTGTCGGACAGGCGCCGGTCGACCTCGCTCCACGGCCAGTCGCGGATCGCCAGGTTGCGGAAGACATAAGGAATCTCGGCGCAATGGAAGGCGCCGAACTGCTCCGGCGGGTTCTCGGCGTAACTGGCCTGCGGCGGGATCGGCGGTGCGCGGGTGAACTGGTAGTAGAACACGGGCGCCGTGCCGGTGCGCGCCTGGAGCCGCGCCCAGGTCCAGTTCTGCCAGTAGAAATTGCGGTAGCTGAAGGCGGTGCGACTAGCGAGCCTCGCCTCGGCGTCGGCGCGAGCCGGATAGAGCTCAAGGAACCGGCCGGCTCTCTCGCCGTGATCAGCGCGCGCCTGCTCGCGCAGGGCCTGCACGCTCGCCACGAAGGGCATGGTGGCGCCTTCGTTGGCCGTGGTGCCGAGCAGTATCGGCACGTCGTTCTGGCGGCCCTGCGCGAACAGCGCATGCGGACTTTCGGGCAGCACGGCGCCGTCCACGATCGGCCAGTTGGTATCGAACTCGCCGCGCACCGCCAGCGCGGGGTTGCCATCGCCGGTGGCGCCGGGGCGATGGAGCAGTTGGATGTCATGGGCCGCGCGCGTGCGCAGCTCGGCGAGCGAGGCGGCGCCAAGCTTGCGCGCGAACTCGGCGCCGGTGCGTTCCGCCGCCGCCAGCGACTGGATGGAATCGCCGGTGTTGCAGCTTGCTGCCACCGGGCCGAACAACGCCCCGCTTTGCCCGATCACGCGGTGAAACAGCCCCTTCGCGAGCGGCGAGGCCATCAGCAGCGACCCGCTGATCGAGCCGGCGGACTGACCGAATACGGTCACGCAACCAGGATCACCGCCGAACTCGGCGATGTTGCGCTTGACCCAGCCGAGCGCGGCGATCTGGTCGATGAGGCCGTAGTTGCCGGAGAACCCCGACTCTTGGGTGAGCTCGGGATGGGCGAGGAAGCCCAATCGGCCGATGCGGTAATTGATGGTGACGATCACCGCGCCGGCGCGCGCGAGGAACTCGCCGTTGAACAACGGCA
>DATBWJ010000318.1:0-10642 GCA_036514935.1 Xanthobacteraceae bacterium | reverse complement strand
CGCCCGAACACGAGCGGCTTGAAGGCGCGCGAGAAGTCGAAGCCAGCAAGCGCCTCCTGCTCGGGATGCGAATAGGGCGCACTGGCCGCCATCGCGGTCTTGAGCCCCGCCTTGTCGACCGGGACATCAAGCGCCGCCGCGATACGCGCAATCGCGCGACGCGGCGATTCGAACAGGTCATCGGTAGTGAGGAAGAGCGGGTGAATGCCGAGCATGGCAAAGACCTGCCGGAATCCCGCGTCCTGGCCGACGAGCGCGCGGATGCGCTCGGCCTCGCGCTGGAGATCACCGTTCGTTGGTGGTGGCAATGCCTGCGGTCCCGCCTTGTCGGCGTAGTCCCACACATTCGTGGTCCATGCGCGCCGCCAGGACGCGACCTGCGCGCTCACGTCGGGCCGGAAGAGGTGCACGATCACCGCCCCCTCGAACAGCGCCTGGCCGTGGCGGTTGCGCAGGCGGCGCTGGAAGTCAGGATACTGCAGCTTGGTGACGAAGACACCGCCGCGCGCGCGGCGGCGCCGCAAGGCGTCGATATAGGGGCCGAGCCCTGAGTCGGTGAGGGGGTGGTGCAGACCCCAGCGCTCGGCGAGCTGACGCGAGAACTCAACATGAAGGTACTCGTGCCCGACTCCAATCCCGGCCGCCAACAGGAAGCGGCACAGCTCGTAGCTGCCAGTGCGGGGCGCCGAGCAGATGATCACCGTTTTTCTCGCCGGTTCGCCGGGCGGCGAATCGTAGCGCGACGAAATGAGCTCGGAGATTTTCGGACGATTGCTCACGCCGGACCCATCCGGCGGCGATGCCTGAGCGCTCAAGCTCTGCGGCGGATGCTCGTCATGCATCGCGCTAACCCCGTCGGCTCCTTATGGCCACGCACGCGCCGGCGACCCGCCTTGGGCCGGTGTTGCGGTCGCAGGGCGCACAACCGCGTTGGTCCGGGCGTTGTGTCGCCAACGCTTGATTCGTGATCGTTGTGTTGGCGACACAACACAACGCATTCAAGTAGGTAGTGTTTCGGCCTGACGGTTCGGATCGAACCGTCAGAGTCGGAACACCAGCGTGCCGATGCTCTGCCGCACAAACGTCAAACGCTGCCAAAAATCAAGCCTCGTCCTGCTAGACGGCGGCATCGCGCTGCTGCGACACCGGATGCGTCGCCGCATCCGGGTCGCGGCGGCGGCGCGGGCGGACCGCGGCGGTCACAGGCGCCCATATGAGGGATCAGGCGCGGGCACGCCGACGAGGTCGCGCCCGATCTTGCATCAAGCGCGGATGGTGGCAAGACTTGCGTCGGGCGGGGGAAGAGATGGGCCGCTGGGGGCGCTAACAATGGCCGCGAGACGATGAAGATCGCTTTTTGTTTCCTGACGCGCGCCGATCTGCTGCAACCGGCGGTGTGGGAATCTTTCTTCGACCGGGTCGCAAGGGAGACATACAACGTCTACTGCCATCCCAAGGAGCCGGCAGGCATCGTCAGCTCCACCTTGCGGGGCCGGGTGATCGACAGCCGCGTGGCGACGCGACACGGAGATGTGTCCATCGTCGAAGCCACGTTGGCGCTCCTGTCCGCCGCGTTCCGCGACGACGCGGACAACGAGTACTTCATCCTGCTCTCGGAGAGCACCATCCCAATTCGGCCGTTTCGTTTCGTCCACGAGCAGCTCGTGCGCTGCGAGCAGCGCTCCGTCATCCGCTACGGCATCCCGCCGCCCCACACGGAGCACTACAAACGCCTGCTTACGATCGAGAACTGGGATCTGTTCTCGACAGCGTTCTATTATCACGAACAGTGGGTCATCCTGCACCGTCGGCACCTTGGCCTGCTGCTGGACCAGCCTTGCCTGGACCTTTTCGCCAAGGCGTTCGCGCCGGACGAGCACTACTTCATGAACGTACTCGTCCACGTCAAGGGAGTGCCGCTGTCGCAGATCATCAACCGCCGCGCCACCTTCACGAACTGGACGGAAAAGCAATTCAGGCGCCAGACTGATCCCGCCGCCGGCCGGGTCATGGCGCGGACCGTCCACCCGAAGACCTATTCGAGGCTATCCGCGGCGGATCTCGCGCAGGCGCGGAAGGAGAAATGCCTGTTCTTTCGCAAGGTCAGCGAGCTTTGTGATTGCCGCATCATCTTGGATGCGCTTGCGCCGTGACCGGCCGCGCGCTCTCGGCCCGTCTTCTCGACGGCGCCCGCGGCGTGGGCCGCCCGACCATCAGGACCGGTCTTGCTCGAAAATGCGCAGCCACTCCGCCAGTTCGCGATCGACGACATGGTGTTCGCCGGGCCGCTCCGGCCGCCAGCGCGCGTAATTCCATCCCGTGCTGATGGCCCGGAAGTGACGCAGCGCGATCGACAGCGCGAGCGGCAGGTCGTTCTGTAGACCGGCCACGTTGTGCACCAGCCATTGCGTGCCAGTTCCGCAGCGTGCCGGCAGGACCGCCCATTTCGCCTTGGCGCGCTGCGGCTCAGCGGCTGAACGGTAGACGAAGTCGGCGTGCCGGCGCGGTTCCCGATCGGCAAGCGTCGCGTTTTCGATCCAGTGGCCGGCAAAATGCAAATAGCCCGACTGGCTGCGGTGCACGCACTCATAGATGGTGGAGCCGCCGGGGGCGAGGACGAGTTCGTCGATGTCCACGCTCACCACCGCGTCGGCGAGCGCGAGGAAGCGGTGCCTGGCGTGCTCCAGGATCCCATATTGACAGAAATCGGAGTCCCAAATCCCTGCCGGTCCGACCTGCGGACCGAACTTGAACGGCCAATCGACGACCACGACGACGTCGAGACCGGGGACCGTGGAGAGGGTTTTGCGCACGCGGGTGCTGTCGTATTTCGTCGAGCCGTTATCATAGATCAGCACGGCATTGCAGCCGTGCTTGGCTGCGTAGAAATAGGCCCAGTCGCGAATCCAGATGAGCTCATTGTCCCGGTTCTTGGAGAGCAGCACCCGCTTGCCGCGAAACAACCGGCACAAATTCGGCTGGACGATCAGGCGGCGCTGGCGCAGGCGTTGGTCCGACAGCGTCAAACGCGAGGCCACGTTGGTGAGGAAGATCTCGTCCACCCGATCGAGCCGCCGGCGGCGCACCTGCCAGCGCTTGCTGTCAAACGACTGGCAGGCTTGGACGAGGAGCGCGCGAATGATCGGTTCGAGATTGGCCAGCGGCGGGCCGAGGAGCACGATCCATTCCCCGTCGGCCGACGCGAAGCAATCATAGAATACCGTGAGATAATCGAATTGCTCCTCGTAGCCCGGCTGGCGGTGCTCGGGCGGGCGCGGCGGATCGCGGCGCAGAGCCCCCAATGGGTCGAGTTCGAGCGGCGAGAGCTTGACCTCAACCATCGCGCGGCGCTCACATTTCCGCCGGCCCCCGGCTAATGGCGAGGATGCCGGTACGCGCGACCTCGACCAGCCCGAGCGGCAGCGTGCTCACGCCGCCCTGGCAACGTAGCGCTTGACCTTGATCGACTTCGAACGCTTGCGCACCTGCGCGGCATCGTAGGCTGCCTGAATGCGCAACATGAGATCAACCTTGGGTCCGAAGGCCTTCTCAATTCGAAGCGCAAGATCCGGAGAAAGAGAGGCCCGCGCGTTGACAACCGCCGAAAGCGTCGCCCGCCGCACACCTAGGACGCGCGCGGCCTCCGACACACTGATGTCGAATGGCTCAAGAACGCCCCAATAAAAGACTTCGCCAGGATGCGACGGATTCTTCATCGACGGCTTCCTCAATGATAGTCCTCAATGTCGATTTCGCTGACCACAGAACCCGCGATCCTGAAAGTCAACCGCTGATTGCGCGTAAGCTTCAGACTCCAGGTGCCCCTTCGGTCGCCTTTAAGGGGATGCAGTCGCCACCCCGGAATGGTATCCAGTTCCATAACATTTTCCGCTTCCTCGATCGTAGTCAGCATCGCGCGAAGCTTCGGCTCATATTGCCGCACAACGCCGCGCGCATCACCCCGTCGCCAGAATCTTTCGAGTTCTTTGTTCCGAAAACTGACGATCCGCATATTAAACCGTACGGCGTAACCGTACAGAAGTCAATTGCCACCTACATCCCTTCCGGCCCCCGGCTGATGGCGACGACATTGATGCCAAGCAACGTCGCCAGCCGTCCGCGGACTTCCGCTAGCACCTGGTCTGGCACTCGCCCTATGGCGCGGAAGCCGCGCGCTGTACGATCGAGAGTTCGAACCTGATCGACCAGGATCGCCCCCGTCGCGGCGAGACCATCTGGCAAAAGGACCTTGGTCGGCCAAGGCTTCTTGTTCGACGTGACGGGACAAACGACAACAGTATCGTTCCGCCGATGAAACTCACGATCCGTGAGAACGACGGCGGGTCTTACTCCGCCCTGCTCGTGTCCTCTTGTCGGCCGCAGATCGACCCAAACGAGATCGCCCGCTTGGAGCAGGGATGAGTCCTCGGCTGTAATCGTCATCGATGATTTCCGCCCCCACGTCCGGACCCCAATCAATCACTTCCGGCCTATTTTCGGGACCAAGCCGATCCATTTCGGCGAGCAAGTCCTCAAGTCTGTAATATGGAACCCGCCCCGAAGGCTTCAGTCGCAAGTCGCGTCCTTCGATGACCAGATCAAGCTCCGTCCCAGCTTGCAAACCGGCGGCTTCGACGGCCGCCTTCGGTAGCCTAACGGCCAGGCTGTTGCCCCACGTCGCTATCTTGACCTTCATCGCTGTTGTCCCTTCGGATATACAATGTATATCCAAAACGCCTGCCCGTCCACCTACATCCCTTCCGGCCCCCGGCTGATGGCGACGATGCCGGTGCGCGCGACCTCGACCAGCCCGAGCGGCAGCATCAGGGCAACGAAGCTCTCGATCTTGTCGGTGGCGCCGGTGATCTCGAACACGAAGCTCTCTGTGGTGGCGTCGATGACGCGGGCGCGGAAGGCGTCGGCCAGCCGCAGCGCCTCCATGCGGTGCTCGCCCTTGCCGCGCACCTTGACCATGGCGAGCTCACGCTCGATCGAGGGCCCCGCCGTGGTCATGTCGACGACGCGGTGGATCGGCACCAGCCGGTCGAGCTGGTTCTTGATCTGCTCGATCACCATCGGGGTGCCGGTCGTCACGATGGTGATGCGCGAGAGGTGCTTCTGGTGCTCGGTCTCCGACACGGTGAGCGAGTCGATGTTGTAGCCGCGCCCCGAGAACAGGCCGATGACGCGCGCCAGCACGCCGGGCTCGTTGTCGACCAGCACCGACAGCGTGTGCGTCTCGCTGCGCTGGGTGACGGTGGCGGCGGGATAGTGGGTGGTTGCGGTCGTGTTCAAGCGGGTTGCTCCGTTGCCTTTGCCCTCGCTGCGTCAGCCTTTCCACTTGCTCCGGTACCCTCTCCCCTTGCCGGGGAGGGTGGCGGAGTTCGCGGCCGCGCATCCGTTACACCATCACCTTGCCTTCCTCGGTGACGGCGTCCTCGATGTTCTCGACCGCGTCGTTCAGCAGCATCTCGTTATGAGCGCGCCCCGACGGGATCATCGGGAAGCAGTTCTCGGCCGGGTCGACGACGCAGTCAAAGATCACCGGCTTGGGCACCTCGATCATCTCCCGGATGGCGCCGTCGAGATCCGCCGGCTTGTCGCAGCGGATGCCGACCGCGTGGTAGGCCTCCGCCAGCTTGACGAAATCGGGCAGCGCCGCGGTGTAGCTCTCCGAGTAACGGCCGCCGTGCAATAGCTCCTGCCACTGGCGGACCATGCCCATGTATTGATTGTTGACGATGAAGACCTTGATCGGCAGGCGGTGCTGCACCGCCGTCGACATTTCCTGCATGGTCATCAGCACCGAGGCCTCGCCGGCGATGTCGATGACGAGCGAGTTCGGGTGGGCGAGCTGCACGCCCACCGCCGCCGGCAGGCCATAGCCCATGGTGCCGAGCCCGCCCGAGGTCATCCAGCGGTTGGGCTCCTCGAAGCGGAAGAACTGCGCCGCCCACATCTGGTGCTGGCCGACCTCGGTGGTGATGTAGAGGTCGCGGCCCTTGGTCAGCTCGTAGAGACGCTGGATGGCGTATTGCGGCTTGATGATGTCGCTCGAGTTCTTGTAGGCGAGCGACTTCCTCGCCCGCCATTTGTTGATCGCCTCCCACCACAGCCGCAGCGCGGCCTTGTCGGGCACAACGGAAGTCGAGCGCCACAGCCGCACCATGTCCTCGAGCACGTGCGCGCAGTCGCCGATGATGCCGATGTCGACCTTGACGTTCTTGTTGATGGAGGAGGGATCAATGTCGACATGGACCTTCTTGGAGCCGGGCGAGAAGGCGTCGAGCCGGCCGGTGATGCGGTCGTCGAAGCGCGCGCCGATGCAGATCATCAGGTCGCAGTCGTGCATGGCCATGTTGGCTTCGTAGGTGCCGTGCATGCCGAGCATGCCGAGCCACTGCGGGTCGCTCGCCGGATAGGCGCCGAGCCCGAGCAGCGTCGAGGTGAGCGGGAAGCCGGTGAGCTTGACCAGTTCGCGCAGGAAGTGGCTCGCCTCGGCCCCCGAGTTGATGACGCCGCCGCCGATGTAGAACACCGGCCGCTGAGCCTGCCGCATGAGCTCGATCGTCGCCTTGATCTTGTCGAGGTCGCCCTTGAGCTTCGGCCGATAGCCCTTGTGCGGAAAATCGTTGGGCTTGAAGTAGACGCCCTTGGCGAACTGGATGTCCTTGGGAATGTCCACCACGACCGGCCCGGGCCGCCCGCTGCCGGCGACGTAGAACGCCTCGTGCAGCACGCGCGGCAGCTCGGCGATGTCCTTGACCAGGTAGTTGTGCTTGGTGCACGGCCGCGTGATGCCGACGGTGTCGCATTCCTGGAAGGCGTCGTTGCCGATGAGGTGCGTCGGCACCTGCCCGGTGAGGCACACGATCGGGATCGAGTCCATCAACGCGTCGGTGAGCCCGGTGACGGCGTTGGTGGCGCCGGGGCCGGACGTCACCACCACGGCGCCCACCTTGCCGGTCGAGCGCGCGTAGCCCTCGGCTGCGTGGACCGCGCCCTGCTCATGGCGCACGAGGATGTGGCGAACCCTCTGCTGCGCGAACAGCGCGTCGTAGATCGGCAGCACCGCGCCACCCGGGTAGCCGAAAATGTGCTCGACCCCTTGGTCGGCCAGCGCCTCGATCACCATTTCCGCGCCCGTCAGTTCCTTCACCATCGTCCGCTCCACCTGCTTGCTGCGACCCGGTCGGCAGGCGCGGGCGCCGCCAACCCAGAACTTGCCGGACCGTCGCGGTCCGGGAATCAAAAAGGGGCCCGAAAGCCCCTGCGCATCGCCGCATTCGTGGGCGGGCCTAGCCGCCCCCGGCGATGCGCCTGTCCCCTACGGTAACAAAATTGCGCATAGATGCGCCCCTGCGTCATTTCGTTGCGCGCCCTTATAAGGCCTCGCCCCGCCGCGGTCAAGCGTAGGTAGCACACGATCTGTCCGGATTTAGGTAGCACACGAGTTGTCCTGGCCGTCGAGCGCCCGATCTCGCTGGCTCAGGCGCGCAATCCTGCCACTGCTCGTCCCGGTTGCCGGGAGGGATGGCGGCAGCAACCGTGGCGGCGCCATTCACGCCGTTGCCAGGCACGCCGTGAGGATCGCCCGCTCGGCCTCTTCCGGCTTCACCCACCGCCACTGCGGCAACTGGGTGCGGAACCACGTCATCTGCCGCTTGGCGTAATGCCGGGTGTCGAGCTTGGCCTGGGTGGCGGCCGCCTCAAGCGTCATCTCGCCGGCAAGATGGCGGATGAGCCACGGCACGCCATGCGCCTTCATGGCCGGCAGCAGCGGGTCGAGCGCGCGCCCGGCGAGCGCGCGTGCTTCCTCCAGCGCACCGGCGGCGAGCATGGCGTCGAAGCGCACGTCGATGCGCGCATAAAGCGCCGCGCGCTCGGGCGCGAGGAAAATCGCGGCGGCCGCGTGCGCCTCGATCACCGGGGGGCGCGCCTCGCGATGCCAGTCGGCGAGCGAGCGCCCGGTCGCCAGCACCACTTCGAGCGCGCGTGCCATGCGCTGGCGGTCGGCCGGCGCAAGGCGCGCGGCCATCGCCGGGTCGCGCGCGGTAAGCTCGGCGTGGAGCGCGGCCGGCCCTTCGGCGGCAAGCCGCGCCCGCACCGCCGCGCGCAGCGCGGCGGGGATCGGCGGAACGCCGGCCAGGCCCTGCGTCAGCGCCTTGAAATAGAGCCCGGTGCCGCCGACCAGGATCGGCAGCCACCCCGCGCGCCGCGCCTCGGCAAGCGCCGCCGCCGCGTCGAGGAGATAGCGCCCGACCGAATAGTCCTCCCCCGCCTCGACATGGCCGTAGAGGCGATGCGGCACGCGCGCCTCATCCTCCGGCGTCGGCCGCGCCGTGATGATGCGCAGATCGCGATAGACCTGCATCGCATCCGCGTTGAGGATGACTCCGCCGAGTTTCTGCGCAAGCGCGAGCGCGAGCGCCGATTTGCCACTGGCGGTCGGGCCGGCGATCAGGATGGCGGCAGGCGTGGCCATGAGGTGAGCTAGACGAGCAATGTGGGTGAATCAACGACCGCGGAGTGCAATCCGCCGCCGCGACATATGTTAATGTCGCGCGCCAAGGCCGGAGGCCAGGGATGCTGACGCTCTACCACAACGACATGTCGGTGTGTGCGGCCAAGGTTCGCACCGCACTGGCGGAGAAGAAGCTTCCGTGGCAAGGCGTGCATCTCAATCTGCGCGCCGGCGATGCCCAAAAACCCGACTATCTCAAGCTCAATCCCAACGGCGTCGTGCCGACGCTGGTGCACGACGGCCGACCGTTGATCGAGTCGACGGTGATCTGTGAATTCATCGATGACGCGTGGCCCGACCCCCCGCTCAGGCCAGCCGATGCGCGTTCGCGCGCGCTGATGCGGCTGTGGACCAAGCAGCTCGACGAAGGCGTCCACGCCGCGGTCGCCACCTTGTCGTTCTGCATTGCATTCCGCCATCAATGGTTCGAGCGCAGCGCCGAGGACCGTGCAAAATGGCTGGCAAACATCCCGCAGCTTGAACGCCGGCAGCGCTCGCAGGCCAACCTCGAACTCGGCCTGGAGTCGCCCTACTTCAAGCCGGCCGTGGCGCGTTTCACAAAACTGTTCGATGACTTCGAGGACGCGCTGGCCGATAGGCGCTGGCTCGCCGGCGACGACTTTTCGCTCGCCGAGGTCAATTACGCGCCCTACTTGGCGCGGCTGCGCCATCTCGGCTTCGACACGCTGTTTACGCGGCGTCCGCGCGTCGACGCCTGGTCGCAGCGCGTCGCCGAGCGCCCCTCAGTGCACGAGGGCGTCGCGCGCTGGTTCAATCCCAACTATCTCACGTTGTTCCAGGCCAGGCGCTCGGAAGCGCAGGCGGCGATCGCCGAGATGACCGGCTGAACGGGGCAGCCGGTGTGCGCACGGGATCGATGGCCCCATTGCGCGCGGCGCGCAAAGGTTGCACACTGCGCCAGGGAGCGGGGTGTCGTGCGTATCGTTGTCGTGGCCGTGCTGGCGGCGGGGTTGGGCGCATGCGCCACCCGCGACCCGTATGTCTCGACCGCGGGAGCTAAGCGCGTGGGCGACTGGCGCGTCGAACGCCAGGTGGACCGCGTCACCGGCGCGCCGCTGTCGAGCGCGCTCCTTCCGACCCTTGAAAGCTCGAACTCCGCCGTCCTCTTCTCGAAGCCGGCGGTGCTCCAGCTCACCTGCTTCAAGGACCAGCCGATCGTTCGCTTCGAGTTCACCTTCCGGATAGGGTCGAACCGCAATTCGGTGCTCGGCTATCGCTTCGATGACAATCCCGGGCGCGAGGTCGAGGGGCGCTTCCTGCAGGACTATAAGACGGTGGTGATCGAGGACAAGGACGAGGTGGCGCAGTTCGTCAAGGAGCTTGCGACAGCCAAGATGCTGTACGTGCGCATTCGCTCGCTCAATGCCGGGCGCACCGCCGCCGATTTCCGCGTCGAAGGCGCCCCAACCGCCGTCGAGGCCGCCCTCGCGCAGTGTCCGATCGCGTCCGAGCCGCCGCAGCGGCGCGCGAGCAGGTAGGATCGCTCCAACGTGATCGTCACCGACGCGGACCAGCGCAATGCCGCGCGCGCCATCGCCATGCCGGCGCGGCGCGTGCCAGTGGCCTATGACGCCGACGTCGTGGTGGTCGGCGCCGGGCCGGGCGGGTTCGCCGCCGCGCTCAAGGCTGCGCGCATGGGCGCGCGCGTGGTCGTGGTCGAGCGCTTCGACATGCCGGGCGGCGTGCACACTTCGGGCTTGCAGGGCCATGCCAATGCCGGCGTCGGCGGCGTCCACAGCGAGCTGATGGAGCGCTTCGGTCGAGCCGGCTACATCTACACCGCAACCCACGACACGCTGCCGGACTGGGCCGGCAACCCGCTGTCGCATTACGAGCGCTACCTCAAGCCCGATGCGCCGTTTGCGCGCGCGAGCTTCAACCCGGAAGGCGCCGGCAGCGTCATGGCGGCGATGCTGAAGGAAGCCGGCGCCGTCGCGCTCTACGGCACCTCGTTCGTCGATGCGGTGGTCGAGCCCGGCATCGGCAACGACGTGATCCGCGCCATCATCGTGGAGAACGCGACGGGCCGGCAGGCGATCGCCGGAAAAATCTTCATCGAGGGCTCAGGCACGGCGCAGCTTGCGGCCACGGCGGGCG